>WTHO01000105.1 GCA_011523115.1 Halieaceae bacterium
GAGTCTGTTTGTTTTAATCGAGGCGAAACAGAGGAAGGCAATGATCAAATTAGGGGGTGTTGCTGTAGCCGCAGGGATCCTGTCTCACCTCAAAGTCACCACAGCGGATGAGGTCGCCACGGACCTCAAGCAGCGCGACCGAGGTCTGGCGCAACAGATTCTGGACGAGATGCTGCCGTTTGAACGCCTGGTGCAAGCAGACAGCCGCAGCCTACAAACTCTGGTGCGCGAGGCTGAGGCTCAGAAGTTGATGCTTGCGCTTGCAGGCGCCACTAAGGAGACTCGTGACGCTTTTCTCGGCTGCCTGTCGTCCAGAGCCCGCATGCACTTGATCGAGGAAATGTCCCTTATGGGGCCCGCTCGTAGAAGTGACATCGAGGAAGCACGGAAATGCCTCTCACGGCTAGCGAGAGAACTGGCCGATCAAGATCGATTTACGCTGCCAGTAGACGGATATATTCGGTAGCGTCTGCGTATGCTCATAAGCAGGGTGTCGATTATGCAACGCCTGCGGATCGCAAAGAACAACAGCCCATCAAAAATCATAAAGCCCCGGTTATCGGGGCTATATCAATCTCTCTCAATAATTGGTGCGGAAGGCGGGACTTGAACCCGCACAGCCAAAGGCCACTACCCCCTCAAGATAGCGTGTCTACCAATTCCACCACTTCCGCTGAGTTGCTTACTCCCCGCTTGCTGGGGGTGCGTCGTCAAGGGGAATATCACCCTCCGACTCAAAATCCACCACCGGCACATCACCTTCAGGCGCGACTTCTAAAGGCGCTGATACCGGGACTTCAAAACCCAAATCGTCATCATCAGCCGTTCGATTATCGGCAATGACCGCCAAGCCAAAGCTGCTGGCGAAAAATATGGCCGACAACCACGCCGTCATCCGCGTGAGCGCGTTACCACTACCTGCACTGCCAAATAAGGTTTGAGACGCACCGGCGCCAAACGATGCACCGATATCTGACCCTTTACCACGCTGCAGCAAGATCAGCGCAATCAGCGCCAAGGCAACGAGCAAGTGCACAATAAGCGTGATTTGTTCCATTGAGTATCCTATCCGCGCCCCAATCAGACGCCCAACACAGGGCGCGAGATGATACCGGTCGCGCAGTCACCTCGCAACCGAACTAGACGGCCCCTCTGATCGCCCCTGCAATACCCTCTGCGAGGCGATGATTCTCCGCGGCATCAGCCCCTTCAATCATCACTCTGATGAGTGGCTCCGTACCCGAGGGTCTCAAGACCAAGCGCCCCCTGGATCCGAGAATATCCTCTACGCGCCGGCGCTCAGTCTCGGCGGCTTCACAGTCCTCCAGCACAAAACCCTCGGGTACCGTCACATTGATGAGCGTTTGCGGGAGCTTGCGCATGGCGCCCTTGAGAGCCAGTAAGCTGTCGCCGGATCGCACCATCGCCGCCAAAACCTGCAGCGCGGCAATGATGCCATCCCCAGTGGTCGTCAGGTCACCACAGATTATGTGCCCCGACGCTTCACCACCCAATAGCCAGCCTCGCTCCGACATGCACTCAAGCACATAACGATCCCCAACTTGCGCCCGCTGCAGCGCAATGCCTTTGTCCGCAAGGGCCTGCTCCATACCCAGGTTAGACATCAGGGTCCCAACAACGCCCTCTGGTGGCTCTCCATTTTGCAAACGATCGTTGGCAATGATGTAGAGCAGCTCATCGCCGTCCACAACGCTGCCGTCAGCCGCCACCAACTGCACGCGATCTCCATCACCGTCAAAGGCGATACCTACATCCGCCGCTTCTCCCAATACCTTTGCTTGCAGGGCGGCAGGAGAAGTGGAGCCCACCTCATGGTTGATGTTGTACCCATCCGGCGCGGCGCCGATCAGCACGACATCGGCACCGAGTTCAGTAAACACCTGTGGCGCAACCTGATAGGTGGCGCCATGGGCACAATCAAGGACCAGCTTCAAACCGTTCAGACTGAGCTTGCCTGGGAAGGTATTCTTACAAAACTCGACATATCGCCCCGGCGCATCAACCATTCTGGACGCCTTACCCAGATCAGCCGAGGGCACCGTTTCCATGGGCTCAGACAGCATTCTCTCTATTTCCAGCTCGAGTTCGTCCGATAACTTCGAGCCCGCGCCATCAAAGAATTTGACCCCGTTGTCAGGGTAAGCATTGTGCGAGGCACTGATCACAATACCTGCCGAAGCCTTTTGACTGCGGGTCAACATGGCTACGGCAGGCGTAGGCATAGGCCCCAGCAGAGTCACCCTGGCACCCGCAGCAACCAGCCCGGATTCAAGCGCCGACTCAAACATGTAGCCGGACACACGGGTATCCTTGCCAATCAACACGTGGGTTTGTTGATTCGATGCGGTGAAGACCTTGCCCGTCGCCCAACCGAGCTTGAGCATGAAATCGGCAGTCACCGGATATTGACCGACCTGACCCCGGATGCCGTCTGTGCCGAAAAACTGTCTTTTCATGATGGTTTAACCTGACTCACCGCGCGCCACATTGCCAGCGCGTCTGCCGTAGCGGCAACGTCATGTACCCGCACTATACGCGCACCGCGCTCAACCGCCATCATCGCCAGTCCCACGCTGGCAAAGACACGCTCCTCAGGGGGTCTATCCAGCACACTGCTGATCATAGATTTGCGTGACACCCCGACCAATACGGGAACCCGTTTGGCAGCCAATTCGCTGAGTCGGGCCAACATTTCGAAATTCTGCTGGGCTGTTTTTCCGAATCCGAACCCGGGGTCGATAATGATGCGATCTAGCGGCACACCCGCCGCTTGCAGTCTGTCCAGCTGCGCGTCAAAGAAAACATCGAGATCGGTAATCACGTCATCGTAAGAAGGATCATGTTGCATGGTGTCCGGCTCACCCTGCATGTGCATCAGACACATGGCCAAGCCGGTGCCAGCCGCTGACTCAAGCGCGCCAGGTCGTCGGAAGCCACGGACATCGTTTAGCAGGCCTGCTCCCAATCTGCCTGATGCGGTCATGATGCTCGGTGTGCTGGTGTCGACCGAGACAATCACATCGATGCGACTGACAATGGCCTCCACAGCCGTCAGTACACGGTCTGACTCCTCTGATTCTGCTACCGGTGCGGCGCCGGGCCGGGTCGACTCACCCCCAACATCCAGAATCTCCGCACCCGAGCTGCACATCTCCTCGGCACGCCGCAACACGGCATCGATTTGAACGCGACCATCCTGATACAGCTGGCCGCCATCGGAAAAGGAATCGGGCGTCACGTTCAGGATGCCCATGATCCGCGGCGCGCTGAGGTCCAGCGCTCGTGCACCAAAAGTGATAGCGTAAGACATGGGTGGTTTAGCGCCGGCGGCGGACAGCCGGCGCGCTGGTGCCTGGCTCAGTGCTCGGTTGCTGCACCGCCGATTGGGCTACCGGTGGCCTCTGAGGCCCCTTCATCCGGGGGCGTACCGCGGTCGTCACCAGACCAATCACTTGGAGGACGGGGAGTCCTACCTTCCATAATGTCGTCAATCTGCTCGGAATCGATGGTCTCGTATTGCATGAGCGCATCTGCCATGACATCGAGTTTGTCCCGGTTATCTTCCAGCAGCTTGAAGGCCTTGGCGTAGCATTCATCAATAATGCTCCGCACTTCCTTGTCGATGGCCAACGCTGTTTCATCCGACATCGCCTTGGCCGGCTGGGCCGCAGTGCGGCCCAAAAAGACTTCTTCGCCACCTTCGTCGTACATCAGGGGCCCCATGCTCTCCGACAGCCCCCATTTCGTCACCATATTGCGGGCAACCTCCGTCGCGCGCTGAATATCGTTGGAGGCACCCGTGGTAATGCCTTCCTTACCCAAGGTCATTTCCTCGGCCACGCGCCCGCCAAACAAACTGGTAATTTGCGAGACGATGTGCCGTCGACTGTGGCTGTACCGATCCTCTTCAGGCAGAAACATCGTCACACCCAAGGCACGACCACGCGGGATGATAGAGACCTTGTAAACCGGATCGTGCTCCGGCATCAGTCGACCCACGATGGCATGTCCTGCCTCGTGGTAAGCCGTATTTCGCTTCTCAGCCTCCGACATCACCATCGAGCGCCGTTCTGCGCCCATCATTATCTTGTCTTTAGCCAACTCGAACTGGTTCATTCCGACCAACCGAAGGCCTCCACGCGCTGCGAACAACGCCGCCTCATTAACGAGGTTAGCCAGATCGGCGCCCGAGAATCCCGGTGTGCCACGAGCGATCTTTGAGGGATCGACGTCCTCCGACAGCGGCACCTTTCGCATATGCACCTTCAGGATCTGCTCACGGCCGCGAATATCTGGCAGGCCGACCACAACCTGACGGTCAAAGCGTCCCGGTCGCAGCAACGCAGGATCTAAAACGTCAGGGCGGTTAGTCGCGGCAATCACAATCACGCCGTCGTTCAGCTCGAATCCGTCCATCTCTACCAGAAGCTGGTTCAGGGTCTGCTCGCGCTCGTCATGGCCACCTCCCAGTCCGGCACCGCGGTGACGGCCCACGGCGTCGATCTCGTCTATGAAGATGATGCAGGGTGATTGTTTCTTGGCTTGCTCGAACATGTCGCGAACACGGGACGCGCCCACGCCCACGAACATTTCCACAAAGTCCGAGCCCGAGATCGAGAAAAAAGGCACCTTTGCCTCGCCGGCGATGGCCTTCGCTAACAAGGTCTTGCCCGTGCCGGGCTGCCCCACCATCAAGACGCCGCGGGGGATGCGACCTCCCAGCTTCTGAAACCGGCTGGGATCCCGCAGGAACTCGACCAGCTCCTGCACATCTTCTTTGGCTTCTTCCACCCCGGCCACATCGGCAAAGGTCGTCGTAAT
>WTHO01000002.1 GCA_011523115.1 Halieaceae bacterium
CTGTCAGCCCACTGAGCGCCGCTCAGCCCTCCAAGCATGAACCCCAGCAGGAATGGGGGTATCAGCGAACACCAGCGCAGCTTCCCGAGCGGCCACAACACGACGGCTGCCACCACCCAGAGAGGTTCGGGTATGAAAAGGCTACCTGCAAGGCCCCCGAGCAGTGCGAAGAGGGCCCGCTCCGTGAGGATAGCTTCGGCGTGATCGGTGACCGGCACGGGCACTCGCAACCCGTCGAAAATACCTTGAGCTCGGAGACGGAAGACCATCGTGCACACTGCATCACTCGCCCGCGCACCCTGACAGATCACTGGCCAAAATCAGCTCACAAAAGATTATGATTAGCGTCCCAAGCAAACGATGCTCAGCTGCACACGCGATGCCCAAGAAACAACTCAGAAAGTGGATTCCGACACCGGGCACGGTACGACGGCATCGTTCGCTGAGAATATTCGGCCGCTGGGTGGAAAACACCAATTTGTGGCAACTGAGCCGGCACACAACTGCCAAGGCATTTGCCATCGGTCTCTATTGTGCGATGTTGCCAGTACCGGGGCAGATGATTATCTCTGTCGCACTGGCGATCATTTTTACCGCCAACGTGCCCCTGAGCTTTTCGCTGATTTTTATCACCAACCCTCTGACAATGCCTGCGATTTACTACGCCGCATACAAGCTGGGTGCCTGGCTTTTGAGAACAAAACCGCTGGACGTTGAATTTGAGGCGTCGTGGACCTGGTTTACCCAATCGCTGGACGAGATCTGGCTCCCGTTGTTGGTGGGATCTCAGGTCATGGGCATTATTCTGGGCATCTTCGGTTACTTGCTCATCGACTCACTCTGGCGCAACGCCATTCGCAGACAGTGGCAAGCCCGCCGGAGGCGTCGTAGTCAATGAGCCAGCGTCTCAGCGATCGGAAGCGAAGCCGCCCGCAGAGCCGGTAGCACCGCCGCCAGCACCGAAAGACCGATTGCAATGACACTGGTTGTCATAAAATCTTGCCATCGAATATCCACGGGCACATAAGACAGCGGGTAGACGTCGGTCTGCAGGAATCGCATGCCCAGTATTTGCTCAAGCCAATTGGCCATATCCGGTGTGGACATGGCCAAGCCGTAACCGAGAAGCATGCCTGCCAGAGCACCGACCAGACCAATCAGCCCGCCCTGAAAAAAGAATACGGCGGTGAGGTCGGTTCCCCGCCCTCCCATGGCCATCAACATGGCCACGGCGCGCCGACGGTCGGTCACAACCAGCATCAGTGACGACACCACGTTGAATGCTGCGACCAAAATCACGATGAACAGAATCATGCCCACCAAGTCACGGGACAACTGAATAGCGGAATATAAATTGCCATGCGTCGTCCGCCAGTCGGTTATCTGCAGCGGCGCGGGCAGCTGCTCATACACTCGCCAGCGCCAATCGCTCGCAGCGAAGACGTCAGCAAGCTGGATGGCAATGCCTTCACGCGTCGAAGCAGAGCCGAGATAAGGCGACAACGCCTGACGATTAACGAGAGCCAGCACCTCATCCAGCTCGGTCCCGGATTCCAATACCGCGGTTAACGTCACGTTGAGCGGCTGGTATTGAGCCCCCTCACTCGTCGGCAAAATAAAGCTGAGGCGATCACCCACCCTCAGACCCAACCGGGTGACCATGGCAGCACCGAGCACCAAGGATTGCTCATCCCAGACGTCAACGGCCGGTGAGAGCAGTGCGCCATAATGGGATACCGATGCGGCGTCGACGCCCGTCAGCTGTGTTGCTGCTACCGATTGGCCCCGAAGAAGCAGCGAGTCCGCTGCAACAAACCGCCGCACAGAGACGACGCCGGGGTCAGACTCCAACATCGCCGCCAGCCCCGGCCAATCAACCGTCGGGCCTGCGCCCAGCACCTGCACGTGGGGCACCAAGGCCAGAATCCGGTCACGCATCTCTCGATCAAAGCCATTCATGACTGACTGCACAGTCAGCAGCAGTGCAATCGCCAGTGCCATACCCACAATCGAGACCCGGGACAGAAACGCAGACAGGCCCTTGCCCGGATCGAAGGTTTGTCTGAGTGCAAGATGCCAACGCAAAGACCAGGGCATCAGCTCGCCTCCAGCCGCCCTTCGGTCAGCGTCATTTGCCGATCCATTCTGGCGGCAATCCCCGGGTCGTGGGTCACGACAACAAAGGCTGTATCACGATCGCGCAAAGTCGCCATCGCCGATAACACCTGCTCGGCGGTATCTGGGTCCAGATTACCTGTCGGTTCGTCCATCAATACGCAGGCGGGTTCGTTAACCAGCGCTCGCGCAATCGCCACTCTCTGCCTTTCGCCTCCCGACAGTGCCGCGGGGCGATGCTGCAAACGATCACCCAAACCCAACTGCTCGAGCAGTTTTTGCGCCCTCAAGTGGGCAGCCTTCCGACCCAGCCCGCCTATTCTGGCCGGCATCGCGACGCCCTCCAGCGCTGTGAATTCAGGCAGTAGATGATGCATCTGGAAGACAAAGCCCAAGTGCTGATTCCGCCACTGACTCCGCTCAGATTCCGACAGCGAGGGCAATGCCCGGCCCGCAACCCTCACCACGCCCGATGTCGGCAGGTCCAGACCACCCAGACAATTGAGCAAGGTCGACTTTCCCGCTCCCGAGGCACCCACCACTGCGAGCCACTCCCCCGAGGCTATCTCGAGTTGCAGTTGATTCAACACGGTGATGTTGTGACGCCCGTCAGAATAGATCTTGGTAAGCGCCTCCGCAGCGAGGACACTGGCTTCAGACATAATTGAGAGCCTCTGCCGGCGGAATCCGCGAAGCGCGCCAAGCGGGATACACGCTGGCCATTAAACTCAGCATCGCCGCCACCACGATGACCGACAACACGTCGCCCCACTGGAGCACTGACGGCAGGCCGCCGATATAATAAACCGCCGGGTCGAACAGCACCCTGCCAGACAGGGCCTCGATCCAGAGTGACAGGTCCGATATCGATAGCGCCAATGAGACCCCCATCAACGTGCCCAGAGTGATGCCCACTGCGGCCAGCATCATGCCATGCCCCAAAAATAGCATTAGCAGGCGCCCCGTGGTTAATCCCAGCACCTGCAAGATGGCGATGTCGCTACGCTTCTCGGTGACCGACAGGGTCAGCGTCGAGACGAGATTGAATGCCGCCACGAGGATCACGGAAGTCAGCAATACCCCCACCGTGATTTTTTCCATCTTGATCGCTGCAAACAAAGAGCCCTGAGAGGATCGCCAGTCACTGATGACAGGGCGCTCAGCCGTCACTGAGGCCAATGCATTGCTCACCATCGCGACTTGACTGCGGTCCGTCAGTCGAAGTTGCACACCGCGTTCTCCAGTGCGGCCGAGCAACTTGTCAGCGGTGTGCTGTGAGACGTAGGCCACCTGCGCGTCAGGTGGCGCCCCCACTGCGAAAAGCCCCACCACAGTCAGCGCCCTCGACCGCGGGAACACGCCCAGAGGACTGACAGTCAGGCGGGGGAGCAACACCTCTACCGAATCACCGACATCCACCCGCAGTAAGCGAGCGAGATCCGCACCCAACACCACGGTGAAGGGCTGTACCTCCAAGTCCACGAGCTCGCCCACCACCAAATGAGGGCCAACATCAAGCACCTCTGACAGGCCAGCCCGGGACGCACCGATTAATTGGATACCGCGGCTGCGCGTGCCCGCGCGCAGCAACACGGTGCCACTGTGAAATTGAGTGGCTCCCGTGACGCCCTCCTGATCGATGGCGAGTGATGCCCAGCGACTCAGGTTTTCATCGCTACTGTCCGGGGGCAGCACGGTCATATCCGGCGTCACAGACAGCAGCCGCTGGTGCAACTCGCCCGAGAAACCGTTCATAACCGATAGAACGGTAATCAACGCGGCAACACCCAGCATCATTCCCAAAAGGGAAGCCAGTGCGACAAATCGGGTGAACCGGCGCTGGCCACTGCCCACGCTAAAGCGGACAACGAGCTCCCAAAACAAGGACACGACGAGAAAAAGCCTACCGTGCGATGTGGTAACCCGAGGCGATCAGCGGTTTGGTCGCTCGGGATCGACCTGACCTACAGGATCAGCATCGCCACCGCTATCACAGCGCTGGGGATCCCCACCACAGATCTCGCATTCCTGATCAATGCCCACGGCACCCAGACCACCGCAGGAACCCTTTATGGGCGCCCGGCCGAAGATCACCCCTACGGCCATCGCTGCCATGATGCCCATGAATACCAGCAAAGCGAGCACATAGGTCATTGCGAAATCTCCCTTATTCCGTTCATGGCGAATCCGCCTCCTCCAACCACTGTGCCATCGCTGAACTGGCCATCACCTCCAGTGATTTTTCTGATCGCTTGAGTAGGTAGACCGCAAGACCACGTTGTTCCGCCAGCATCATGGCCTCGGCAGATCCCACGATGGTCAACGCCGTCGCCCAAGCGTCGGCCATCATGGCAGAGCCGTGCACAACTGTCACTGACACCACATCATGTTGGATTGGGTAGCCGGTTCTGGGGTCTAGCAGGTGCGAATAACGCCGCCCGTCGTACTCGAAGAAATTTCGGTAGTCACCCGAGGTAGCGATGCCTGTATCGGAGACCCGCAAGGCCGCCTGAATGCCCCCACGGGCCCCCGGCTCAGGTCGCTCTATGGCGATCCGCCAGGCGTCTCCGCGAGGACTCTGCCCGCGAACCCGCACCTCACCACCGACCTCCAGCATAAAGTGCGGCACTCCGAGTCCATCTAGCGCATCGGCACCCAAATCGACAGCGTATCCTTTGGCCAGCGACGAAAAATCCAGCTTCAGGCCGGGGCTGTCCTTACTGAGCATGCGCGTGGCAGAGTGCCAACTGAGCCGACTCACACCAACGTCTTCCAAGACTGCATTAATTTCTGTCTGATCCGGGAAGCCCACGGGCCCCGCTGGACCGAAGCCCCAAAGATCTGACAGGGGGCTCACGCTCACGTCATAGGCCCCTGCGGTAGCGGCACTGATTTCCAAGGCGGATGAGAGCACGTAGGCGAAATCCCAATCCACTTGTATCGACACATTGGCATCTGAGGCATTAAATGTACTGATCAGGCTGGCCGGATCGTAGTGATTCATGCTGCGGTTGACGAGGGCAAAAGCCGCGTCGAGCTCTGCCTCGACCTGCGCCGGGGAAACGGCATCAGGCGCACCGAGATAGGAAAGCGACCAGGTCGTGCCAAATATGCTCCCGCTCAGCTGTACCGGTCGACTTTCGGCGCCACAGCCAACCAGACAGCAAAAGGCCAGCACAAGTGCTGGCCCCCGCAAAACCTCAACCAAACGGTCCACTAGCCGCCGAAGTCGTCGAGGAAGATATTTTCTCGCTCCACGCCTAAATCCAGCAACATGTTGATCACCGCAGAATTCATCATGGGTGGACCACACATGTAGTACTCGCAATCCTCAGGTGCCGGATGATCCTTCAGGTACTGCTCGTATAGCACGTTGTGGATAAAGCCCGTGAGGCCCTCCCAGTTATCCTCCGGTTGAGGATCTGACAGCGCCACGTGCCACTCAAAATTGTCATTCTCTGCATCGAGTCCGTCGTAGTCTTCAACGTAAAACATTTCTCGCAGCGACCGCGCACCGTACCAGAAACTAATCTTCCGATCCGTCTTGATGCGCTTCAACTGATCAAAAAGGTGCGACCGCATTGGCGCCATACCGGCACCCCCGCCAATGAAAACCATCTCGTTGTTCGTTTCTTTGGCAAAGAACTCGCCGAAGGGCCCGTATACGTTGACCTTATCTCCCGGCTTCAGGTTGAACGTCCAGCTCGACATGATACCGGGCACGATGCCTTCGCTACCCGGTGGCGGCGTCGCGATCCGAATGTTGAACTTGACGATGCCTTTCTCCTCGGGGTAATTGGCCATGGAGTAGGCGCGGATAGTGGTGTCCTTGCAGGAGGACTCAAGATTGAAGAAGCCGAATCGCTCCCAGTCACCGCGGTACTCCTCCTCGACGTCGAAGTCGCTATATTTCACCGCGTGGGGCGGGCACTCCAGCTGCACGTATCCGCCTGCTCGGAAGTCAACGCTCTCGCCCTCGGGCAGTCTGAGTACCAACTCCTTGATGAAGGTCGCTACGTTCTCGTTGGATTCGACCGTGCACTCCCACTGTTTGACGCCAAAGACTTCCTCCGGCACCTGAATCTTGAGATCTTGTTTTACTGGGGTCTGACATGAAAGCCGCCAGCCTTCGGTCGCCTCTCGCCGGGTGAAGTGTGACTCCTCAGTAGGGAGCATGGCGCCACCGCCCTCTTCGACAACACATTTGCACTGCGCGCAGGTGCCACCGCCACCGCAAGCGCTGGCGAGGAACAAGTCCGCATCTGCCAGCGTCTGCAGCAACTTACCCCCGGCGGGCACTTCAATCGTTCGCTCGCCGTTGATTTCGATGCTGATGTTGCCGCTCGAGACCAGACGGCTTCGGGCAACAAGGATCACCAGAACCAAAGCCAGAATGATCGCGGTAAACATGCCGGTGCCGTAGACAATCGTCAGATCCATTACCCGTGCACTCCTATCCGTCGCACTTGAGATATCGGTTCAATGAAATACCGATTCAAATATCGATTCCACCAAAAGACATAAAACCCAGTGACATCAGCCCTACCGTGATAAAGGTAATGCCGAGTCCCTGCAGACCGTCCGGGACATCGCTGTACTTGAGTTTTTCGCGGATCCCTGCGAGAGCCACTATAGCCAATGCCCAACCCACCCCGGCACCCGCACCGAATACGGCGCTCTCGGCGAAATCGAAGCTACGCTCCTGCATCAGCAGAGAGGCGCCCAAGATGGCGCAATTAACGGTAATCAAAGGCAAGAAAACGCCCAGCGTGGCGTAAAGCGCGGGCACGTATTTATCCAGAAACATCTCGAGAATCTGGACGAGCGCCGCAATCACCGCGATGTAACTCAGCAAACCCAAAAAGTTGAGATCCACATCGGGCAAGCCCGCCCAGGCCAGCGCACCATCTGCCAGGAGGTATTGATAAATCAGATTGTTGACCGGCACCGTGATGGACAACACCACGATCACCGCCACGCCCAGCCCTGCCGCGGTCTGGATTTTCTTCGATACGGCGAGAAAAGTGCACATGCCCAGAAAAAAAGAGAGCGCCATATTTTCGATAAAAATAGCGCGCACAAACAAACTCAGATAGTGCTCCATTACGCGCTCTCCTCTGCCGGGTTGTGATGCGCAATCCGAAATTCAGGCTCTTCAACCTGCTCGGTATTCACCGCGCGGATTGCCCAAATCAGCAGCCCAATCAAGAAGAAAGCGCTGGGTGGCAATAGCAACAGGCCATTGGCTTGATACCAGCCTCCCTCGGTCACCAGGGGGAGAATCTCTACACCAAAGAGTTTGCCGGTCCCGAACAGTTCTCGCACTGTCGCAACGACCAGTAGCACAAACGAGTACCCCAACCCGTTACCCACCCCGTCCATGAAACTGGGCAGCGGCGCGTTCTTCATCGCAAAGGCCTCGGCACGGCCCATCACGATGCAGTTGGTGATAATCAGACCCACAAAGACCGACAGCTGCTTGGAGATATCGTAGGCGACCGCCTTCAACACTTGATCAACCACGATCACCAGCGAGGCAATGATCGTCATCTGCACGATAATCCGGATGCTCGAGGGAATGAATTGACGGATACACGAAATGAAGAAGCTGGAGAATGCCGTCACCAGCGTCAGCGCAATACACATCACCACGGTAACGCGGAGTGAAGTCGTGACGGCAAGTGCGGAGCAGATGCCCAGGATCTGCAGCGCGATCGGATTGTTTTTGAAAATCGGATCGACCAGGGTGTCACGCATACTCATCAGGCTTCTCCCCGTCGCAGGTTTTCCAGCAGCGGCTTGAATCCCTGATCACCCATCCAGTAGCGCACCAGATTGTCGACGCCTTTGGTCGTCAGCGTCGCGCCCGATAAGCCGTCGACCTGCCATTGCTTCTCTGTGGAGCCAGCGGGTACGGCACCCTTCAGCACCTGAATCGCAACCTGATCTTCGCGAAAAACCTGCTTGCCAGGCCAAATTGCCTTCCAGCTGGGATTATCAACTTCACCGCCGAGCCCCGGTGTTTCGGCGTGCTCGTAGAATCCCAATCCAGCAACCGTGTTGCCATCGGACTCCAGCGCCATAAATCCGTACAGCGTGGACCACAACCCATAGCCCCTGATGGGCAAAATAATCTTGTTGAGCTCGCCGGAATCGTCTCGCACCAGATACACCAATGCCTGATCCTCGCGACGAACCAGCTTCGCCGGATCTTCACCGCCGGGTATCGCGCGGGACTGGGCCGGATCTTTTGCCGCCTTACGCTGATCAAAGGCAGCGGGATCGACACCCTCCACAAAGCGACCTTGGTCAAGATCTACGACCCGGGTTTCCACCTGTTCAAACTGCTCTTCGACCGATAGCGCGGGATCGAGTAGGCCCGCAGCCATCAAGATGTTGCGCTTGAGATCGAGCGTCTTGTTCGCCTGTTGCGCGGGTTTCAGCAGGACCGCGGCGGTAGAGACCACCACCGAGCAGACAAGGCAAAGGCCCAGCGCTACACCAAGGACCCGCCCGAGGCCCTCTCCATTAGCCGACACGAGCAGCCCTCCTTTTAATATTGGCACTCACCGCAAAATTATCGAACAGTGGGGCAAAGAGATTCGCAAACAAAATCGCCAGCATCATGCCCTCAGGAAATGCGGGATTGACGACCCGAATCAGCACACACATGACGCCAATCAGAATGCCGTAGGCCCACCGCCCTGAGTCGGTCATCGCCGATGACACGGGATCAGTGGCCATGAAGAAAGCACCAAAGGCGAAACCACCCACCACCATATGCCACTGCCAGGGCATAGCGAACGCCGGGTTGGAGTCCGATCCCACGCCGTTGAGTAACAGGGAGAACGCGATCATGCCGACAAAGCACCCCGCAACGACTCGCCAAGAGGCGATGCCCTGCAGGATCAATACCGCACCGCCAATCATGATCATCAGGGTCGAGGTCTCACCAATGGAGCCCGGAATCTGTCCGACAAACGCATCCCACCAGGTGTAGGCCTCGGTCAAACCGGCCATGCCTTCGGCGGCCACCACGCCCAGTGGCGTGGCACCTGAATAACCATCGACCGCCGTCCACACCGCATCCCCCGAGATTTGCGCGGGGTAGGCAAAATACAGAAAGGCACGTCCCGTCAGCGCCGGGTTCAAGAAGTTTTTGCCCGTGCCGCCAAAGACTTCCTTGCCAATCACCACACCAAAGCTGATGCCCATTGCCGCCTGCCAAAGCGGCAGATCCGGCGGTAGCGTCAGCGTGAAAAGGATCGAGGTGACAAAAAAGCCCTCGTTCACCTCATGGCCCCGACGCATGGCGAACAGCACTTCCCAGAAACCGCCAACGATGAAGGTCACCAGGTAGAGCGGGAGAAAGTGCACCAGGCCGTAGAGCATGTTGTGCCAAACGTTTGATGCGTCGTGTCCGCCCAGCGCCGCCACAATACCGCCGCGCCAGCCCTCCAGCGCGCCACCATAGGCAGCCAGGACGTCATTAGCCTGCAGGCCAATGTTATACATGCCGTAGAACATGGCCGGAAAGGTGGCCAGCCAAACGGTAATCATAATGCGCTTGAGATCAATGCCATCACGGACGTGGGCATTGGCTTTCGTCACGCTACCCGGTGAGTAAAAAATAGTATCGACCGCCTCGTATAGGGCGTACCAATTCTCGAACCGACCACCTGGCTTAAAGTGCGGTTCAATGGCGTCCAATTGCTGTCGGAGTCCCATGCGTCAGCCTTCCTTCTCAATTCGCGTCAGGTTTTCCCTGAGAATTCCACCGTACTCATACTTGCCCGGGCACACGTAGGTGCACAGCGCCAAATCTTCTTCATCGAGCTCGAGGCAGCCCAGTGCCTGCGCAGTCTCGGTGTCCCCCACCAATAATGCTCTGAGGAGTTGTGTAGGCAGGATGTCCAGGGGCATGACCTTCTCGTATGCGCCCACGGGCACCATCGCTCTCTCAGACCCGTTAGTGTTGGTCGACATTGGCAGTGGCTTACTGCCCAACCAACTGGAGAGGTAAATCCCCATCACGGAGTGTTTGCGTAGCCCCGGCGAGAGCCATCCCATGAAAGCCCTGTCCTTGCCTTCCTTGAGCAATGAAACTTGTTGGTGATACCGCCCAAGGTAGGCCGTATCAGACTGAACTCCTCGGCCACCCAGTACCGAGCCCGATATCAGACGCGCGTCGTCGCCTTCTTGCTCACCCGCCACCAATGCCTGTAAGTCAGCGCCAACCCGGCTCTGTATCAAACGCGGCCTGCTCACCGCCGGGCCCGCCAGTGCCACTACACGATCAGTAAAAAGCGCGCCATCCAGAAATAACCGCCCGACTGCGATGACATCCTGATAACCAATTGTCCAGGCGATACGATCCGTTGAGGCGCCCATCAGAAAATGCACGTGAGTGCCGGCAAGCCCTGCGGGGTGCGGACCGCTGAAGTCATGTCGGCTGATGCGCTCGTGTGTCGCTTCCGGCATTGCCGCGCCCGGCGCCGCGCACAAATACACCGGACAGGCCACCAGGTTAGCCAGCAGGATCTGGCCCAACTCGAAGGCCTGAGCATCCCGGGCAATGATCTGTGCCGGATCAGGCGCATGGGGATGCGTGTCTATCGCAGTAATAAAGAGACCAGCGGGACTCGTGGCTGGATCAGCAACCCGACCGAAGGGTCTGGCTTTCAAAGCAGTCCACTGACCCGAATCAATAAGCTGCCGCTTTATGGCATCTCCGCTAAGCGCTGCGGCGTCCTGAAACGAATACTGATCAAAACTCTCAGCCTGGTCTTCGTCCACCTCGATGACGATGGACTGAAACGCCCGCTTCGCGCCACGATTGATGGCGGCAATTCGGCCGCCGGCCGGCGCGGTGTATTTGACGCCCTCGCATTTTTTATCGGTAAAGAGCAGTTGCCCGCGTTTGACGCTATCTCCGACCTGCACTGCCATAGTCGGTTTCATACCCTGATAGTCCGGCCCCAGCAGGGCCACCGCTCGCGTGCTCAAGGAGGTATCCAGCTCCTGCGCCGGCGCTCCGGCCAGGGGTATGTCCAAACCACGCTTGATCTTTATCATGTTGCTGCTCATCTGCATTGCCGCGTTATACGCCAAGCACATCAATGCCCTCACCGCGCCCGGGAAACACCTTTCGGGGGCGGCGCTGACACTGTCACAATCGGGGAACTCCCCCAGACGGTGGTGCACGTCCTGCAGACCGGGGGCTCTTAGGGCCGGGCGAATCGCCTCTCCTCGGTCGCGCGTATTCTATTCGACTTGCCCCGCCAAGGCCAACCCAAACCCAAAGACTCAATCACAGTGGATTGTCACAGTGGGCTGTCACAGTGGGTAAGGGCTATTCACCGGGTAGGTTTGGTAGCGAATGCCGGCCATTCGCTCCAGAACACGGTAGACCTGACAGCTGTAGCCGTACTCGTTGTCATACCAGAGGTACAGCACCGCATGGTGGCCATTCACAATGGTCGCTTTGGCATCAAATACACAGGCCGCCCGGGAACCCACGAAATCGCTGGACACCACTTCGGGGGAGTTGGAGTAATCGATCTGCTTTTTCATGGTCGAATGCAGCGCAGTCTCGCGCATGAACTCGTTGAACTCCTCCCGCGTGGTGGAATTTGCCAGGTTCAGATTCAGAATCGCCATCGACACGTTAGGCGTCGGTACCCGGATAGCATTACCCGTCAATTTGCCGCTCAGGCCCGGCAGCACCTTCGCCACGGCCTTGGCCGCACCCGTCTCGGTCAGCACCATATTCAGCGGCGCACTCCGACCCCGGCGCTCCCCCGCGTGATAATTGTCGATCAGGTTCTGATCATTGGTATAAGCGTGCACCGTCTCGACGTGCCCTGCGCTAATGCCGTACTGGTCATCTGCCGCCTTCAAGACCGGCACAATAGCGTTGGTGGTGCACGACGCTGCGGAGAGAATCGTGTCCTCGGGCTGGATGTCACCGTCATTGATGCCCGCAACGATGTTCTTGATGTCGCCCTTACCGGGCGCCGTCAGAATCACCTTTGCCACGCCCTTGGCTTTCAGGTGACGCGACAAACCCGCTTCGTCCCGCCAGACCCCGGTGTTATCCACCACCATGCAGTTCTTGATGCCATATTGCGTGTAGTCGATATCCTCCGGGGCATCGGCATAAATCACTTTGATCTCGTTGCCATTGGCAACGAAGGACTGGCGCTCCTCATCAACCCGGATGGTGCCCTGAAAGACCCCATGCACCGAATCTCTTCTGAGAAGACTGGCGCGCTTGAGAAGGTCATCCTCGGCCTTTCCACGGCGCACAACCACAGCGCGGAGGCGCAGGCTGTCGCCGCCATCTGTTTTCGCAATGAGAATTCGGGCCATTAGTCGGCCAATGCGGCCAAATCCATAGAGGACGACATCCACCGGCTCGTCAACCGGCTTGTGCGTCGAACCCACCAGATAGGAAAGTTCTTGGGCAACATACTCCTGCACGCTGAGCCCGGCACCCTCCCCTTTGTCGTAGTAAGCGACCGCGAGGCGACCGATATCGAGGTGGCAAGGGCCCAGATCAAGTTGACTGACCGCATCCAATACCGGCGCCGTCTCGAATTCGGAGAGCTCGTTGGCCTCCATCTGGCGAACCCACCGGTGACTTTTCATGATGTCCAGTACCGACTGGTTCACCAGGGAGCGGCCGTAGATGTAGCACTTCACGTTACGCTCACGAGACAGGCTTCCCACTGCGGGGATCATGGCCTCTGCCAGCGCCTCCCGCTCTTTCCAGTCCGCAAAGTAGTCATCAGGGCGGGGACGCTTTCTCTCTTCTGTCACAGGGGGCCTCTTTATGGTTATCTGACCGCTATCTGCTGCGGCGGCGGTCCTTCAGCGCGCGGCGCTTCGGAGCGCCGGCATGGCGGGCGGTATTATCAGATCTGCTCAGCTATCGAGGCAACCTTAATCGCACAATTTCAGTGGTTGCACCGCAAGCGGAGGCCTACACTAGGGCCCGAAATGCCGTACTGCGCTCTCAATAACCATGCTTAGCAAGCTGATCGTCGATCTCCCATGGCCCGATAACCCCGGGACTCGCTCCGCAATCGGTCCTATGCCGGACGCTACCAGTAGCGCCGCCATTGCCGATTTGACCCGCTTCGATCGCCCGCTGATCGTGATGGTCGCCTCTTCCTCTGAAGCGCAGCTGCTCGAACGGGAACTGCCTTTGTTCACGGCTGGAGACGTGCCAATCCTCACCCTGCCCGATTGGGAGACCCTGCCCTACGACCATTTCTCTCCGCATCAAGATATCGTGTCGCAGCGACTGAGGACCCTTTACGAGCTTCCCAAACTCGAGCGCGGAATCGTCATCCTGCCGATGACGACGGCGATGTTGCGCACACCGCCACTGCACTACGTCGAGGGGAACACACTCGACCTTCGGATAGGCGACACTTTTAACGCGACGGCCTTTGCCAAAACACTCTCTCTCAACGGATATCGCACGGTCGAGACGGTTTATGAGCATGGCGAAATGGCCATTCGCGGTGCGTTACTGGACGTCTTCCCCATGGGGAGCGAAGTGCCATATCGCATCGATCTGCTGGACGACGAGGTGGAAACACTCCGCACCTTTGATCCGGAGACTCAACGAACGGTCGATCGGGTCGACCAGATCAAACTCATGCCCGCGCGGGAATTTCCCATCGGGGGTGACGCGATTCATCGCTTTCAAATGGCATGGTTCGAGAGTTTTGACGGCGATGCCGATCTGTGTCCAGCGTTCACCGAGCTGAGTGCCGGCCGGGTGCCCGGGGGCGCAGAATATTACTTGCCACTTTTTTTCGAGCATTGCGGGACCGTTTTTGACTACCTGCCCGACAACGCCGCACTGGTCACGCTGGGAGATCATCACGGCGCAGCTCAAAGGTATTGGAGCGAGATCACCGGCCGCTTCGAGGAGTATGGTATTGATCCGCGCAGACCGCTGTTACCGCCTCAGCGCGGCTTTATACCCGTGGAGGAAATCTATGCTCTTCTGGGGAATCATTCGGTACTCGAGCTGAAGATAGATCCGGAGTCGCCCGCTCATGCCCGGACAACATTCAAGCCCGCGCCTCAGCTGAGCGATGACCAGAGCTACCAAGAGAGCCTCAAAAGATTTATTCAGGATCATCAGGGCCCGGTGCTGCTCTGCGCAGAGAGCCAGGGTCGGCGAGAGATTCTGCTGGAGAATCTGGCCAAGGCCGACCTTTTCCCTGAGCCCATTGGCAACTGGCAGGACTTCCTCTCCGGGGGTTCCGCACTCGGCATCACAGTAGCCCCGATTGACCGCGGTATTTATCTGGGTGCCGGGGAACCGGCCCTTGTCTGCGAGGCCCAGCTTTTTGGGCAGCGCGTCGCGCAGCGGCGGCGCAGACACAAGCGCGAGGAAACCGATACCGACGCGATTATCCGCGACCTGACCGAACTGCGGCAGGGGCTGCCCGTGGTGCATATCGAGCACGGTGTCGGCCGCTACCTGGGCCTTCAGATCCTTGAGATCGACGGTGACCCCGCAGAATTTCTGCTGCTCGAATATGCCGAGGGCAATAAGCTCTATGTCCCGGTGGGTTCACTGCACCTCATCAGCCGGTACACGGCCGGAGACCCCGATACCGCGCCTCTGCACAGGCTCGGCAGCGAGCAGTGGGAGAAGGCGCGCCGCAAGGCAAGGGAACGAGCAGCTGATGTGGCAGCGCAACTTCTGGACGTGTATGCGCGGAGAGAGGCCCGGCAAGGGCACGCGCACACGTTGGACGAAGCCCAGTGGCTCAAATTTTGCGAGGGCTTTCCGTTCGAAGAAACGCCTGATCAGGCCGCGGCAATTGCCGCCGTAAAGGATGACATGTGTGCTCCAAGGGTGATGGATCGCCTGGTCTGCGGCGATGTCGGTTTTGGTAAAACCGAGGTGGCAATGCGAGCAGCATTCATCGCCGCTCAGAGCGGGCGTCAAAGCGCCATCCTGGTCCCTACTACGCTGCTTGCCAACCAGCATCATGCCAACTTCCGTGACCGATTTGCCGACTGGCCCTACTCCGTCGAAGTCGTCTCCCGATTTCAGTCATCAAAGGACCTCGACGATATTTCCCGCCGGGTAAAAGAGGGAAAGGTGGACATCCTGGTTGGCACGCACAAACTGCTACAGAGCGATTTTCAATTCCGCGACCTCGGTCTGTTGATCATTGATGAGGAGCATCGCTTCGGCGTAAAGCAAAAAGAGGCCATCAAGGCGCTCCGAGCTGAGGTCGACATCCTCACCATGACCGCCACGCCTATCCCGAGAACCCTCAATATGGCGTTGGGCGGCCTCAGAGATCTATCGATTATCGCTACGCCCCCAGCGAGGCGCCTTTCTATCAAGACCTTCATCCGTGAGCACAGCATTGCGCTGATCAAAGAGGCCGTCTTGCGGGAGACCCTTCGCGGAGGGCAGGTTTTCTATCTGCACAACGAGGTCAAAACCATTGACGAGTCGGCGCGCAAACTGGGCGAGTTGCTGCCTGACCTCTCTATTGGCGTTGCCCATGGGCAACTGAGAGAGCAGGCGCTGGAGCGGGTCATGTCTGACTTTTACCACCAGCACCATCACATTCTGGTGTGCTCAACCATTATCGAGACAGGTATCGATATTCCCAACGCCAACACCATCATCATCGAACGGGCCGACAAGTTTGGTCTGGCGCAATTGCACCAGCTTCGCGGGCGTGTGGGACGCTCTCACCATCAAGCCTATGCCTATCTCCTGAGCCCACCCCGCTCACTGATCACCTCTGACGCGCAAAAGCGGCTCGAGGCCATCGAAGCGGCGGGTGATCTGGGTGCGGGGTACCAATTGGCGTCTCACGATATGGAGATTCGCGGCGCTGGAGAGCTACTCGGCGCGGAACAATCCGGACAAATCCACCAGGTGGGGTTCTCGCTCTACCTGAGCATGCTCGAGAGTGCCGTGGCCGCTCTGCGCAGGGGCGATATACCTGATATCGATCAGCCGCTTGATACGGGTACGGAGGTGAAGCTCCACGTGCCTGCGCTCATCCCCGATGATTACCTGCCAGACATCAGCACGCGGCTGGTACTGTACAAACGCATTGCGCAGGCGCAAAGCGCGGAAAACTTACGGGACATTCAAGTGGAAATGATCGACCGCTTCGGACTGCTGCCCGAACCGGTGAAGAATCTCTTCACCTGCGCATTACTCAAAGTATCTGCGCAGCAACTGGGCATCAGCGAGATCGATATGACCGATGAGGGTGGTAGTATCGAGTTCAACGCTACTACCTCGATCGAGCCCGCTGCTATCGTGAGTCTGATCCAGTCTGACCCCCACTGCTACAGCTTGACCAATACCGGCAAACTCCGGGTGAAAAAGTCATTACCTGCGCTGAGCGATCGGGCGGCATTCGTCGAAAAACTGATGATTCCCTGGCTGGAGGCAGCGTGATCGCACAACCCCTCTGGAGATTAGCGCTGGCTCGACTCGCCCTGACGCTGCCCTTATGCGGGGTCAGCGTCACCGCGGTCACTGCGCCATTGCCAGGAGGCTTTGCGCACTCGGGTTGGTATCAGTTTGAGGTGGTCGTGCTGGTTGATACCCGTGCAGAAACGCTGGAGAGTGAGACCTGGCCGCTCGTCCCCGCCGTGACCTATCCCGCGCGCTGGCGTTGGCTGCAAGATCACGCAGGGCTCGCCGACCTTGCCGACCAGTATCCAGACAGCATCATTACGAATAGCCCCTCCGGTCACTTGAGCGTCGTCACCCCAGCGCCGCCACCTCCCGTATGGCAGGCGCCGTCCGAACTGCTGACTGAGGGAGACCTGGCCGTCATTGACGAGTTAATGGTGCTCGCCGAAGGCTCGGATACCTCGACCCGTCGCCTGACCGAGCTCAGCGACCTGGGCGAACTTGGCGAGTCTACTCTCGATAGTGACGCTGACCTGCGCGCCCCTGAGGGCCCTGTGTTGCCCTTTGAGGAAGCGCCGGTGAGTGAGCAACCCTCGCCCCTCGTGGCACTGGAGTCATTGGGCATCGCTGGACCGTCTACCTCGCCTGAAGCGCCCACCGTTGCCGTGCCCTTTGCTCTGCCCAGCGAGGCCGTCACGCTCGAACCTATCAAAGTCTCGGCCCGTGCAATTCCCCTGCCCAAGGCCTTCATACAGCAGCCCTTGGATCAACTTGCGCCCGGCTTGGCGCGATACCGGCGTGGCAGCGAAGACGATGTTGTGGCCTCGGTGTCGTGGCTTCAGGGGCCCGAAAGTGACACGCTGCCGATTCTCCTAGAGGCTGATGAATCATCAAGCCATCCGTTGGTGCAGGGATTTATTCAACTACTCCCGAGAGGCAAAACCTGGCGCCTCGGGCTGAATTTTTGGGCCAACACCCAGGGGCACTACTTGCCGGAGATCTTTGAGATGCCCGGTCCGCCGCCCTCCCCCCAGCGCCTGACCATTATCTCAACTGATTCGGCAATGCCCGTCACGGACTCGGATCCCGACGTAGAGCTAGACCTCGGAGTCAGCACAAATGCCAATCCGTCACAGAGCCCGATGGATGATGATGGACAAGACGCTGTTGCAGTGCTGGATTTTGGGCAAACTGCCTGGCCCGCGGTCGCTGTAAGCGGATC
>WTHO01000202.1 GCA_011523115.1 Halieaceae bacterium
TACTGAGACGGTGACTATACCCTCTCTTTTACGAGAACTTCGAGACGATGAGCGAAAAACAATACCTCTCTGCTGATGAGTTGCTGATACATTCGTTTCAGCTCGCAGAGCGCGTTCTGCTGAGCGGCTTTGAACCTACCATGATCATTGCTATCTGGCGGGGCGGGGTTCCCATCGGCATCGCGGTCCAGGAGTTTCTCGCTTTTTGTGGTGTGGAGACTGACCACATCGCCATTCGAACCTCATCTTATGATGCGGGGATTGATCAGCGTCTGGGCGGCATACGGGTACATGGCCTCAACTATCTGGTTAAAAATGTCACCGCTGAGGACCGGCTTTTGATTGTTGATGATGTCTTTGATACGGGTCGCACCGTCGATGCCGTGATCGGCCGCCTCAGTGAGCTGGCCAGACGCAACACACCCGCCGATATCCGTGTGGCGGTGCCCTATTACAAGCCCAGCCGCCGCGAGGTTGATCGTATCCCTGATTATTTTCTTGAGGAGACCGATGCTTGGCTTATGTACCCCCACTCCTTAGAAGGTTTGACCGTTGACGAAATTCGTCATCACCGACCGGCGCTTTACGAGATCATTAAGGATCGCATCCCCGCCGGAGCGCTATCCTGACAAGCCCTCGTCGCTGGTTGCCAATGAAGCACGCGGCAAGCTGTTTTGCACTGCTACCCCAGGCTGAGATAACCGGCTAAGACAGCCCAAACCTGGCGGTGAAAATGAGCGCCATCACCCAGGCGGCCGCGGTCACGTCGGCAGATTTGCCAGCGATCACCTTGAGAATGACATAGCTCAGGAAGCCCGCCGCTATGCCGTTGGCGATAGAAAAGGAAAGCGGCACCATGATGATAGTGAGCAGAGCGGGCAGTAATTCCGTTGGATCAGACCAGCTGAGGTGCTGCATGCCCGACATCATGAGTAGCGCGACATAGATCAAGGCACCGGCGGTCGCGAAGGGTGGGATCATGCTGGCCAGCGGCGCGAAAAAAATCATGGCGAGGAACAAAACACCGACCGCACAGGCGGTCAGGCCTGTTCTGCCGCCCGCTGCCACGCCTGCAGCGCTCTCGACATAGGAAGTCACGGGCGCACATCCGACGAGGGCGCCAGCCACGCTGCTCGTGCTGTCGGCGTGGAGCGCGCGATCGAGATGCTTGATATCACCTTTCTCATTGACGAGCCCTGCCTGAGTGGCGACGCCGACCAGTGTGCCGGCCGTATCAAAGAGATTCACAAACAGGATTGACGCGATGGCACTGATCATTGCGACGTCAAAAGCGGCGGCGATATCGAGTTGCCCAAGCACCGGAGCGACTGACGGTGGCATCGAGACGATGCCCTGATACTGCACCGCGCCGATACTGAGACCCACGCCGGTGACCAAGAAAATGCCGATGAGAATGGCGCCGGGGAATTGTCTGGTCGCCAATCCAGTAATGGCCAGAAAGCCGAGCCCAGCGAGGAGCGTCTCAGTGGTTTGGAAGTTTCCCAAAGACAGCAGCGTGGCGGGATGATCAATAATGATCCCCCCATTCTTCAGGCCGATCATGCCGACAAACAATCCGATACCGGCGCCCATTGCAATGCGGAGATTCCACGGGATGCTCACCAACATCCATTCTCGGAGTCGGGTGATAGTGAGTACCACGAACAAAATACCTGCGATAAACACAGCCCCCAATGCGGTCTGCCAGGGATATCCCAACTCCCCCACAATGGTGTAGGTGAAGAAGGCGTTCAGACCCATCCCGGGCGCGAGGCCGACGGGCCAGTTGGCGTACAGACCCATCATGAAACACGCGAGTGCGGCAGCAAGGCAGGTGGCGACGAAGCTCGCACCTTGCTCCATCCCCGCGGAGGCCATCATTTGAGGGTTCACGAAGACGATGTAGGCCATCGCCATAAAGGTAGTCAGGCCCGCACTCAGCTCAATGCTGACGGTGGTATTTGATTCGGCTAGCTTGAAGAATTTTTTCACTGCGGCTTCCCCGTTGTGCGTTCTTATCTAGCAGAAGCGGGCCAAGGCCCGCATCTGTGGGGTTCTCACTAAGTGAGTTGTTTAAGCGATTGTTTAGAAGTCGATGCCAACGCGTGCCATTAATTGACGGGGCGGTATGAATTGGTCGCCCGTTGCACCGACACCGAAGACATCGGTGAACCGTGCGTTGATGCCGTCTTCATCAGTCAGATTTTTTGCGATCAGTTCGACGCGCCAGTTTGCGTCACTCGGCGCGAAGCGGAGCACCACATCGATCGTGTCATAACTGTCGACCTCGTCGGTGGTCGGGTTGTTGAAGATGCGGTGTCGGAAGTCGCCCCTGTGGGTGTAGCTCAGGGTGCCTTCAATATCCCCCCAGCCACCCATGGTGTGGCTGTATGTCAGCGCCAGATTGGCCGTAAAGCCCGGGGTTTTTGCCAACTCGTTGCCTCTGACATCAGCAATCTGACCGGCCCGTGCAATTTCGACTTCGGGGCTGAATAGGCTCAAACCCTGCGCTAACAAGGCATTGGTGGCCGCTTCAGATTCCACGTTATCCAGTGCGAGATGACTGGAGGTGATCTCCGTGTCCAGCCAGGCCAGCCGTGCATCAAAGATCAGTGAATCAGTCAAAAATGCGCCCAGCTCGAGCTCCGCCCCCATAATTTCTGACTCGGGGATGTTGCCCACGCCGCCCTGGAACACCTCCGGGTCGGTGGCCTGATATTGAAGGTTGTCATAGGTGTAGAAAAACGCCGCGCCGTTAAGCCTGACCCTGCCGTCGGCCAAGTCGGTCTTGAGGCCTACCTCGTATGCGTCGATCGTCTCCTCTTCAAAAACCGGCAGCACAACGATCGGCGACACCACGTCCTCTCGTCCGAAAGTCAAATTGGATCCGCCCGGTTTAAAGCCGCGGGTATAGGAGGCGTAAGCCATCGTCGCGTCACCTAGATCAACCTCTACAGCGAGCCGCCCGGTGACTTTCTCGCTCTCGATCTCGAGGATCTCAGTGCCTTCCCGGCCATAAAAGTTGGTGACCGCACTGTACACCTCATCCTCGGTGTACCGCAGGCCGGCGATCATCCGCACACTGTCAGTGAAAGACCAGGTGCCCTGACCATAAAGCGAAAGGGACTCCCGCTCTGGCTTGGAATCTGAGATGAACCCTACGTCACCCTGGTAGGCGTAAATATCATCAATGGTGAAGGGGTCAAAGACGCCGTCAAAGCCAAAGTCGAGCCGTTCCAGGATACTGATGTCCACCTCTGTATCGAGATAAAAGACACCCGCGACCCAATCGAGTCGGCCAAAGGCCGGTTCGTTAGAAATCAGGTTGAACTCTTGCGTGGTGGTTTTTTGCTCATTGGTCTCGGGGTCAAAGTAGCTCTGCAACAGGAAAAACGGCGGCAGCGTCCTGTAGTCATGTCTGTCGTTATCGCGCTGGATGGCAATGTCATCGTTTTGGTAGCTGGTCAAAGATTTAAGCGTCACACCACCGAAGTCCCACTCGAGCGTCATGCTGAAGAGTTGTGATTCGAGCTCGTAGCTGGAGAGGGAATCCTGAGCGAGGTAACGCGCCCCCGGGGTCGGATCGTAAATGCCTTTCTGCGCCTGCCCATTCACGTCTTCGTCAAAGATTTGCGCCGTCAGGGTCGCCGAAAAAGCATCACTGGGTTGAAACAACAGCTTTGCTCTGGCGGAGAAGCTGTCTGCATCGTCCAGATCCTGGCCATTGGCAACGTTATCCGTGAACCCGTCGTGTTTGTGGCTCATGACAGACACTCGCGCGGCGATCGTGTCGGTCATTGGAATATTGAAAGCCGCCCGCGCCTTCACCAGGCTGTATTCGCCCAGCGTGAGGTCGGCGGTGCCGTAAAACTCATCAAAGGTGGGCGCTTTGGTAATCACGTTGATGCCGCCACCGGTTGAGTTTTGGCCAAAAAGCGTTCCCTGCGGGCCCCGTAGTACCTCAATGCGCTCCAAATCCAAAAAATCGGTCTGCAGTGCAAAGGGAGAGGCAACGTAGACACCATCAAGGTGATAGGAGACCGAGGGGTTGGCGATGGCGTTCTGATTTGCCTCATTCCCGATGCCTCTGATGGTGATCACTGTTTTGAACCCTTCGTTTTTTGCTACGTTCACGCCTGGAGCGATGGCGCTCAGGTCAACGAATGAGTTCAGCTGGCGATTTTCGACGTCCTCCGCGGAGAGGGCTGTGACAGCCTGTGAAAGATTTTGAAGGCTCTCGGTGCGCTTCTCTGCCGTCACCAGCACCTCTTCGAAAACGGGTGCCTCCTGCCCCCGGACTAACGCCGGACTGGTTGCGACGCCGGTTGCGACGACAGTGCCGATAACGATGGGAAGCAAACGTTGGTTTTTCAAAGGGAAACTCCTCGCTTTATGTTGGTGCTCTGCGCTTGTGAGACGCAAGCGGTATGCCAAGAGCAGAAATACAATGCAGTGGCAGAGCGATACGGCAGTTATGTTTACGGGGCCTGAGAACGATCCGATGAACAGGGTGGCGGGCTGCACTGAAAGGGTGCCAGTCGCGTGCCAAACCGGGGCGTTTTTTCTCTCACCTTGGCGGGTGACTCTAACGAATGATGAGATGAATAGCCCGCTCTTTTTTGTCTGGGGGCCTTTGGCGACATCGCGCTTGTGCTTTTTGACGAGTGAATCCCAGCCCAAGGCTACAAATCTGGAGTGGGGGAAACTTTTTTCAATTTTTTTGAAAAAAAGTGTTGACGTCTTTTTGTGTTTTGGTAATATTACCAATGCCGACGGGGACTGACGAGCGACCAACTGCAGACGGGAGCGAGGGGGAAGCCGGAGGAAGAGTGCTCA
>WTHO01000034.1:0-1615 GCA_011523115.1 Halieaceae bacterium
CCCCCGACCGACTGCCGCATCCTGCCGCGATCCGGGTCACCGGGATCACGCCGCAACTGGCTGCCGAGCAGGGATTGCCCGAGGCGGCATTTATCGGCCGTATTCACCAGGAGCTCGCGCAACCGAAAACCTGCGGGATCGGTTACAACTCGATTCGCTTTGACGATGAGATCACCCGGTTTGCCCTATGGCGGAGCCTGCGTGACCCCTACGGTCGGGAGTGGCAAAACGGCAACAGCCGCTGGGATTTGCTGGATGTCACGCGAGCCTTTAGGGCGCTGCGCCCTGCGGGGCTCGAGTGGCCGGTGAGAGAGGACGGCTTCACCAGTTTCAGGCTAGAAGATCTCACCGCCGCCAACGGTATTGAGCACGGTGCGGCCCACGACGCGATGGCCGATGTGGTGGCCACCATCGAAATCGCCAAGTTATTGAAGCGCTGCGACGAGCACTTGTTTGACACCCTGCACCGGCAGCGCACGAAGCGTGCCGTCAGTGCGCTGGTGAATCTGGATGAACTCACGCCACTGGTTCATGTGTCGGGTATGTTCGGTGGGGCGAGACATAACCTGGCGTTGGTCGTGCCGGTTGCCTGGCACCCCACGAATAACAGCGAATTGATCTGCGTCGATCTGGGTAAAGCACCGGACTTTCTCGAACAGCCCGCCGAGACGGTACGCCAGTATTTATTCACCCCGCAAATCGACTTGCCCGACGGTGTTGAGAGGCCGCCGATCAAGACCATCCGCCTCAACCGCGCGCCTGTGCTGTTGCCCACCCACTGGGTTGCAGGTGAGGTGGCCGAGTCACTGGGGCTCGATGGCGACCTGCATCGACAACATTTATCCCTATTGAGAGCAGCGCGCGCTGCTGATCCGGCTGGCTTTGTCTCGCGCTTTCAGGATCTGTGGCAGGCGCGAAGTTTTCCGGAGCGGTCTGATCCCGATCAGCTTCTGTATGACGGCTTCGTGAGTGACGGAGACCGCAGCCTCTGCGACCAGGTCATTGCCGAAGACCCCGCGGCGCTGGCCAGCCAGAGCTTTCCGTTTGCCGATCAGCGACTGCCGGAAATGCTGTTCCGGTATCGGGCCCGCAACTTTCCCGAGACGTTGAGCGATGAAGAAGCCGCGCAGTGGCGCGAGCACTGTCAGCTTCAGTGGCAGGAGGGATCCTTTCCCTTGGCACAGTTTGAGGCAGAACTCGCCGAGGAGCGCGGCCGCCCGGGGGTGACGGAAAAGACCCTGGCCGCATTGAATCAGCTGGAAGAGTGGGTCAGAGCGCTGTCAGTGGAGGGATGATCGGCGCTACAATAGCGAGATAGCAGTGGAGTGCAGTACATGCAATTCGCCGGCAGCCATATTCTGAGCATCAGTCAATTTGAGCGGGCTGATGTTGAGCGATTGTTCACCGTTGCCGACGCCATGCGACCCTATGCGCATCGCGAGCGCATCACCCGCGTCCTCGATGGCGCCATCCTTGGCTCCATGTTCTTCGAGCCTTCCACCCGGACCCGAATCAGTTTTGGTAGCGCCTTTAACCTGCTCGGCGGCGAGGTGCGGGAAACGACCGGTTTTGAGCACTCTGCCATCGCCAAGGGAGAGTCGCTGTACGACACCGC
>WTHO01000034.1:1715-4829 GCA_011523115.1 Halieaceae bacterium
ATCATGCATCCCTTGCCCAGAGATTCCCGTGAGGGAGCCAGAGAGCTCGATATCGACCTCAACGATAACCCCAATCTGGCCATCTTCCGCCAGAGTGACAACGGCGTGCTGGTACGCATGGCGCTGTTTGCACTGATTCTGGATGTGGCCGATCAGGTGGATCAGCACTCGTCGCCCGTGAATTGGTACACGGAGCGCCGGTTTTGACGGCATTCCGACTCCGCTACGGCGCGGAGGACGTGGACCTTCAGCAACGCGAGCAAAGCTTCCGCGGTTATTTTTCATTGGAGACGCTGACACTCCGTCACCGACTGTTTGAGGGCGGTTGGTCCGCACCCATGCGCCGGGAGCTGTTTCAGCGCGGTGACGCCGTGGGTGTGCTGCCGTGGGACCCCGAAACGGATGAACTGGTGCTGATCGAGCAGTTTCGGGTGGGCGCGCTGCGCGATGGCCACAGCCCCTGGATGCTGGAGCTTGTGGCCGGCATCGTGGAGGTTGGTGAATCGGACAGCGAGGTGGTCCATCGAGAGGCTGAAGAGGAGGCGGGGTGCCGGTTGGGACTTCTTGAGTCCATCGCCACCTTTTACCCCAGCGCGGGCGCGTGCTCCGAGCAGATCCGACTGTTTGTTGGCGAAGTGATCCGGTCCCAGCCGGGCACCGTTCAGGGTCTGGAGAGTGAGCACGAAGATATTTTGGTGCATCAACTCCCTCGCGAGCAGGTGATGCAGATGCTGGATCGCAATGAGATCAACAACGGCCACACGCTCATCGCATTGCAGTGGTTAGCGCGTCATGCGGATCGGCTGCGCGCGCAGTGGCGCTCCGACGGCGACTGATCGCCACGTGAGCGGGATCCAAGCATGACGACTGCGGATAGCTTGCATGAGCCGAAGCTCGTTAAGTCCTCTGCGGTGGTGGGTTCCGCCACCATGCTCTCCCGCGTGCTGGGTCTGCTACGCGACGTGGTGCTTGCCAATCTGATCGGTGCCAACGGCAACGCCGACGCGTTCTTTGTCGCCTTCAAGATCCCCAATTTCCTGCGGCGGCTGTTCGCGGAGGGTGCATTCGCGCAGGCTTTTGTGCCCGTACTGGCCGACACGCGTGAGCACGGCGGTCAGGCGGCGGTCAGAGCGCTGGTGGACCGGGTTGCCGGGGTGCTCGGGGGCACCCTGCTGGTGCTGACCCTCATTACCGTGATGGCATCGCCAGTGGTGGCGACGATTTTTGCCCCCGGCTTTCTCCGTGATCCTGCCAAGCTGGCGCTAACGGGGGATCTGATCAAGCTGACCTTTCCCTACCTGTTGCTGATCTCCCTGACGGGTTTTGCCGGTGCCATTCTCAACAGCTACCAGCGGTTTGCTGTCCCCGCACTCACCCCGATATTGCTGAACCTGAGCCTGATTGCTGCCGCACTCTGGTTTGCCCCCGGTTTTGATGAGCCGGTAGTGGCATTGGCCGTGGGCGTCCTCGTCGCGGGGTTTGCGCAGCTTTTGTTTCAGGTCCCGGCGCTGGCGGGCATTGGTCTGGTGCCCCGGCCGCGCTGGGCGCCCCGGCACGAGGGCGTCAGGCGGATCATGGTGCTCATGGTGCCGGCCTTGTTCGGTGTCTCGGTCAGCCAGATCAATTTACTGCTCGACACCGTTTTGGCATCACTATTGCCCACGGGCAGTGTCTCCTGGCTGTACTACTCGGACCGGCTCACCGAACTCCCCCTGGGCGTATTTGCCATCGCCATTGCCACGGTGATTCTGCCCACCTTGTCTGGTCAGCGCGCCCGCGCCGACGACCCCGCCTTCGCCAGTACGCTCAGCTGGGCGATTCGCAGCGTGTTGTTGATCGCCATTCCGGCGACGCTGGCACTCGCCGTATTGGCCGAGCCACTCCTGGCAACGCTTTTTCAGTACGGCGCCTTCAGTGGTGATGATCGCGCCATGGCGGCGGCGAGTCTGCGCGCTTACACGCTGGGTCTGGGTGCCTTTATGCTGGTGAAGGTGCTGGCCCCGGGCTTCTATGCGCGAGAAGACATGCGCACGCCGGTGCGCATTGGCATCATCGCCATGGTGGCGAACATGGTGCTCAACGTTGCCTTTGTTTTTCCTTTGATGTGGTGGCTGAACCTGGGCCATGTGGGGCTGGCGCTGGCGACCAGCGTATCGGCGTGGCTGAACGCGCTTTTGCTCTTTAGAGGCTTGCGACGCGACGCGGTATTACCTCAGGGCAGCTTGCCCTTCAAATGGCTGGTGCAGGTGACTGCTGCGACTGCAGCGATGGTGGCGGTACTGCTTTGGCTGATGCCTGATCACACCATGTGGGCGGAATGGCTCTGGTGGCAGCGGGCACTCCAACTGGGGATCCTGTGCAGTGCCGGTCTCGGTGTCTTTGGGCTGAGCTTGCTCTGCTGTGGGGTTCGTCCGTCTGATTTGCGACGCTGATAAGCGGTCATATCCCCATCAAGTCTGCCCCCGGCACCGGCTGATCTGCGCTGAGCGCGGCGGTATACTGCGTTTTTTCTATGACAGGGTGAAAAACGGGGATGGAGCTCATCCGCGGCCGGCATAATTTGCGTTCCCGTCACCGCGGCTGTGCGGTGACGATTGGCGCCTTTGACGGTATTCATCTTGGCCATCAGGCGGTGCTGTCGCATCTCAAGCAAGAAGCGGATGCGCGGGGTATCTCAACCACGGTCGTCACCTTTGAGCCGTTACCGCGAGAGTATCTGCGCCCACTCGAAGCGCCGCCCCGTATCACCACGCTACGGGACAAATGGCCGCTCCTTGAGGCCTGTCATGTCGATCACGTGCTCTGCCTGCCCTTTAACGAGCGCTTACGCCAGCTCAGCGCCCGCGAGTTTGTCGAACAAGTCTTTGTCGAGGGGCTTGGCGTGCAGTATTTGGCCTTTGGCGACGACTTTCGTTTCGGCAATCGTCGCGAGGGGGATCTGGATTATGTCCGCGCGCTGGCCGAGGAATTTGGCTATGCTGTCGCCCCCACCGCTACCCGGGAACAGGCGGGGGAGCGGGTGAGCAGCACGCGCATTCGGGCAGCGTTGGCCGATGCGGATTTTGACAGTGCGGAGCGCCTCCTCGGTCGACCCTTTGAAATGGCCGGGCGTGT
>WTHO01000271.1 GCA_011523115.1 Halieaceae bacterium
AGACGGGCCTGCAGGCCCACGTGGGAATCCCCCATCTCGCCCTCGATTTCGGCTTTTGGAGTGAGTGCTGCGACGGAATCGACTACCAGGACGTCAACGGCACCTGACCGCACCAACATTTCGGCGACTTCCAGAGCCTGCTCCCCGGTATCAGGCTGCGAGACAATCAGGTCATCGACCTGCACACCCAATTTGTCGGCGTACTGGGGATCCAATGCATGCTCCGCGTCAATAAAAGCCGCTGTCCCCCCGGCTTTTTGAGCCTCCGCGATCACCTGGAGGGTGAGCGTCGTTTTACCCGAGGATTCCGGGCCATAAATCTCGCAAATGCGGCCTTTCGGCAAGCCACCTATACCCAGCGCAATGTCCAGACCGAGTGAACCCGTTGAAATAGACGGGATGGCAACGCGCTCCTGGTCACCCATGCGCATGACCGTGCCCTTTCCAAACTGCCGCTCGATCTGTGAAAGTGCGGCATCCAGTGCCTTCTCTTTGTTCGGATCCATGCCTTACTCCTTTTGTCTCGCTATCTGGTATCGCTATTGAGTCACGCTATTTGATTACGCTGTTGCGCCATGTCCGTGGATTTGCACCCACCGACGCCGCACATCCAAAGTACTGTATATATATTCAGCTTTTTTGATGTGGAATGCAATCCAGTTTAGCGATCAATTTCAGTAAAAATAGCGTCGCATGAGGCCACATGTCGCTCAACGCGACAGTCTGCGACCCTCGCCGAGAGAAAGTTACAGAAAAGCGTCTCCGCCGTTGGGGCTAAGACACTGCCCCCTGAAATGGCCTGCCGCATCGCTCGCTAAAAACACATAGGCTCCGACGATGTCCTCGACCTCAGCAATGCGACCCGCCGGAATTTTCTGACGAACGCCTTCCAGAATATCCTCTGGCACATCGGCCAGGATCGGTGTCATGGTCGCTCCCGGCGCGACACAGTTTGCGGTAATGGGCCTATCGCCGATCTCCAGTGCCAGACTCCGGGTAAAGGACAAGATCGCGCCCTTGGCCGCGGTGTAATGTGAAAATCCCGGGGCGCCGATGTAGGCAAGTTGCGATGCGGTATTAATGATACGACCACGATTTTGCTCATACATGATACGCAGCGCCGACCGTGTGCACAGGAAGGTACCCCGCAAATGAACGCCCATTAAGCGGTCAAAGTCTGCCACCTCGAGCGACTCGACAGGGCTGGCGTGAGCAATGCCCGCGTTATTCACCAGGACATCCAAGCCTGCTCCTTCGATCTCATGAAACATCTCCAGCACGTCCGCTTCGCAGCTAACGTCTGCCTGAATTGCCTGTGCCTTCCCGCCGGCCGAGGTAATGCGCGAGACAACCGCTGCCGCGGCATCAGCACTGGCCTCATCCGGGTGATTCACCCAGACGAGCGCGCCGTTGGCTGCCAGAGCCTCGGCCACCGCCGCGCCGATGCCTGAACTGGCGCCTGTCACCAGTGCAGATTGTCCCGATAAATTTACCGCTATAGCGCTACTCGTCATTGCATGCTCCCCGTCACGTTGACACCTTTTGCAAGTCTACTGCGATCAATCCACCTCTACACTCCACACATTCGGATTTTCGCAGGCAAACGTCATGATCAGATTGCCCCTTTTCATGCATTTCCCGCTGTTATTCAAGAGCTTTTGCGTGTTCGCCGCGTCGATGCTTCTGGGACAACCTGTTGCGACGCTGGCGCAGAACTTGCCGCTTCAGGGCGCTGCCTGCCCGCCCATCATCAATAACGGAAAACACTGCACAGCCAACTCGATGCGGGTTTCCGCCGTTGCCGTCAATCCACAGCCCGCGTTCTGCAACAGCGGCGACACCATCAGCTTGAGAGTCGGCATCACCGTTGGCACTGGCCAAAATCGCGCCGCAAAGGAGCGATATGACCTGGGCTTCTGGGTGGCCGAGACCGGCACTGAAGTCCTCGGGGGTGCCGCCTGTGCCTTCTCTGCGTTATTACCCGCAGTGACGGGAGCAGCCCATGATGTGACATCAGGAGCAGGTCCCTATCGCGCCATTAACAGCAACCAGTGTGGCGATATATTGGATGCAGAGCTGACTTACCACGAATTCGACGTCGATGAGGTCCTCTGTCAGGACACCAACGGCAACGGCAAGCTCGACATGCCCATGCTCGTAGGCTGGCAACAGAGTAAAAACAATAACGGTTGTGCCACCGTGACTGACGCCACCGACCCGGCACAAACTGCGAACTTCGTGCAAAGCCTGTTCCCGCAAACCAGCTCATCGTGCTGGAGTAACGGCGGCGCACCCGTCGACTTCGATAAAATCACGGTCGAACCCCCCGCCGAGATTGAGGTCTACAAGACAGTCGCCCCGCGAGTGTTGCGCAGTGGCACGGGTGAGGTCACCTTTGAGATCGAAGTGTTCAATGAATCGGACCGACGGGACGAACTCACGCTCACACAGCTGGTGGACAGCGAGTTTGGCGACCTGAACGGGCTGGGAACCTGCGCGGTGGGCGCTCGTTTGGCTGCAGGTGCTCGATATCGCTGCGAGTTCCAGAAAGCACTGAGCGGAGGGCCCGGTGATACGCACGAAAACGTCGTCGAGGCCACGCTGACGGACGACTTCGGCATAGCCATATCGGATACCGATTCTGCGCAGGTACGATTTGTCGACGCAGGGTCGCCTCCGGAGCCTGACCTGCGCGTTATCAAAACTGCCGCGCCCAGCTTCGTTAACGAGCCCGGTGGGGCCGTTCGTTATCAGGTGGAGGTCTGGAACGACGGTGAAACCAATCTGGAGCTTACGACCCTTGACGACAGCCGCGCTGGGGTCACCACCTCGCTCCATGAAGTGGGCAACTGCGCGTTGCCACAGACTATCGGGATCGGCCTGTCTTATAGCTGCGAATACACTCTGGAATTGGCCGGTCGTGCGCCCGCCACCGACGTCAATACCGTCACTGCCATCGCGCAGACCCCCCTGACAGGCCAGCAGGTCACAGACTCCGATTCGGCGACGGTGACCTTCCGAGACACACCCGCAGTGCTGCGCCTGACCAAGCTACCCTTCCCCGCTGTCATTCGGGATCGCGCCGGTGTGACCTATGAGCTGGTGCTGGAGAATCACTCCCTGGCTAAAACGATCACCGTGAACTCGCTCACTGACAGTTACCACGGCGATGTGGCGGGTCTGGGGCTGGACTGTGGCGACGTCACCGTGACCGATCCGCTTGCGCTGGTGCTTCCGCCAAAGGGCGCTACGATCGAATGCACCTTCACCGGTACCGTGCCCGAAACCGGGGAGGCGATTCCCAGTGAGGTGGCGTATTTCCCGGACACGGTGACCGCTTCAGGTACCGCTGATGATGGCTCGGCGGTCGCCGCAGAGGCCACCGCTGAAGTAAAGTTCGTGCCCGCCGACGCCCCCGCCTTGCCGTCACCCGTCATTGAAGTCAATAAAATTGCCACACCCGACAGGGTACCTGCGACGGGTGGCGACGTGACGTTTGCCGTGGAGGTGATCAACGCCTCGGCCGCAGAGGCAGTCCTGATCGATGAACTGGTGGACGACGTTCATGGCAATCTGAGCGGTCGAGGCACCTGCGATACGATCAGCACCGCATCGCCAATCGAAATTGCCGCCGGCGCTATTTATCGCTGCCAGTTCACAGAAAGCTTGCAGGGCAACACGGGTTTTATCGAGCGTGACACGATCTTCGCTGTGGGCGTCGGCCAGGACAGCGGCGAGTCGGTGATTGGCTTTGATACCGCAGGCGTGCAGTTCGAGGCGGTACCGATGGATATCAACCTGATCAAGACACCCTCTGCGAATCTGATAGACCCGGGCGACGAGGTCACTTTTACGCTCGTCATCACAAACCGCAATGACTACGCCGTCGAGATCGTCAGTTTGACTGACTCGGTTTACGGAAATCTTGATGGCCAGGGCAGCTGTGAAGTGCCTGCAACGGTGCAGGCTGGAGACTTCATGCGATGCGAGTTCAGCGAGGCCCCGGAACCCAACGTCAGAGAGCGTGTACACAACAATGTGGTGACGGTCTCAGCAAGACCCGCGGGCAGTACGGCAACGAGAGCCAACACCGTGAGCGCGACCGACCAGGCCTGGGTGCTCTTCCGTGAAGCGATCGCAAGGATCCCCGAGGCAATACCAGCCGTGCCCCATGGTGTGTTCTGGGTGTTTGGAGTTCTCGGTTTGCTTTGGCTCCGCAAAAAGTATCAGTGAGGACCGAAACGCGATAGAGAGTGTGACGCTACCTACCAGGTCACGCCGCCGGCCAACGTCCCCGCTGCGAGTACCAAGCGCGACCACTCCACGGTCCCCCAGATACCGCTCTGCGCGTACGGGTCACCGTCGAGCCAAGCCTTGGCCTGATTCAGGTCATCGGTCCTGTACGCGAGAAAGCTTCCGACGATCTGCTCCCCCGCCTCGTCTTTGAGGGGTCCTGCCATCGCAATATGATCGACGATGTCTTCGATATGCTTCATGTGACCCACCATATGCTGCTCGCGCAGCGCGGTGACATCATCACCCTCGCGGTCCATACACTGAACCATCCACAAATTCTCTCTTTGCATTGACTTTGCCTTTTGCTGACTGATGCTCAAACCGCATTATCTAACATAATCAGGCGTACAGGCGCGCACTTTGTTATGGCGAACCGATCACTCACCACGGGTGAGGCGGCGCCATGCGCTGAGCCCAGCACGCAAAAAAAAAGCCGCCAAGCTGGCGGCTTTTTTTGTACAAGACTCGGCTTAGAACCGATACTGAACTTCCGCGCCGAAGTATCTCGGGCGATTGACGGTGCCAAAACTC
>WTHO01000154.1:0-4080 GCA_011523115.1 Halieaceae bacterium
CTTTGAACTTTCCAGGATTGAATTTTTCGATAGATGGTAGAGGGAGCGACCTGTAGCTGTTTGGCCGCGCGATTGATGCTGCCCCCGGAGGCTGCGATCGCCGCCTCGATCGCTTTCTTTTCCGTTATCCAGAGCGGTTCTATGCCGCCTTCGCTCGGCACATCGCTGTCACCCGCTGACGGCATTGACACATCAGACGCATCAACAGCGATCTCAGTCCCTGCGATCATATGCCCCACTGCAGCTTCGTCGATTACCCCCTCCTGCCCGAGCAACACCAGCTGTCGCATCGCATTTTCCAGTTGGCGCACATTACCGGGCCAAGAGTAGTGCTTGAGTGCTTCAGCAGCGGGCGCGCTCAATGTCACAGGCGGTTTGCCCTCCTCCTCGGCAATACGGGTCAAGAAGTCCGTTGCCAGAAACAAGACGTCATCGGCCCTCTCCCTGACGGGAGGCATTCTGAGCGGCACGACATGAAGCCGATAATAAAGATCCTCACGCAGCCGTCCCTCTCGCATTTCAAAGAGGGGATCGCGGTTCGTAGAGGCGATAATTCGAACGTCAGCAGCCGCCTCTTGTGCTGAGCCAATCGGTCGGTATGTCCCATGCTGGATCAATCGCAACAGCGTAGATTGCGCCTCAAAACTCAGCGAGCAGACTTCGTCCAGAAACAGCGTGCCCTCCGCCGCTTCAGCTATGAGCCCACTCCTCTCACCCGCACCAAATAAAGCCTGCTCCCACTGTTCGGCACCCAAGGCTGAACAATCCACCACGACAAAAGGCCCGGGGGCTCGAGCAGAAAGCTGATGAATCGCCCGAGCCGCGAGTTCCTTCCCGGTTCCGCTCTCTCCCATCACAAAAGCGGTCGCCAGCGTTCCCGCCAATGACTCGACCGTCTCAAAGACGGTCTGCATTGCCGAGGACTGGCCCCTGAGAGGGCCCAATCGCTCGCGTTTTACCGAGAGGTTTGCGACTTGCTGACTGAGTTTTTGCTTCTCTGCGGCGTTGAGCAGGGTGACCCGAAGCCGCGCCGCGTCGAAGGGTTTGTTGAGAAAGTCGTCAGCACCACGCGCAATCGCTTGCTCGGCGTAGTCAGCGCCGTGTCCGGTCATCACCACCACGGCAGGCTGCGGCGACAGTTGCTGCAAATCGTCAATTAAATCGAGGCCATTCCCATCGGGGAGTTCGATATCAAGCAGTACCAATTGCACGTCCGCCTTTGCGAGACTCTCTCTCGCGGCAGAGAGCGTCTCTACCGAGTCAACCTCCAAGCCACTACCGTCAAGGTACTGAGCATAGATGGCGCAAAGGGTTGCGCTGTCCTCGACGATGAGGGTTTTCACGCCAGTCCCGCCTCCTGCGGATACCAAACTTCAAGAGTCAAGGCGGCGTTATGCCTCCCAAGCTGCGACTCTGTGGGTCACAGGGAGATTACCAGTTTTTCATCAGTCTGGGCGTGAATCCAGTAGAGTACAGCTGTCAGAAGGAGTACGGCTCCAACCTGATGAGTCGCCGCCATCGGAATCGCCACCTGCGACAACACCGTACCGATCCCCAGTGCCACCTGAAAGGTCAGCGCCAGCAACATCAGCCACGCACCGCGCCTGACACGAGGATTATCGCTCGCGCGAAGCGTCTGCACGCTGAGCAAGAGCACGAGGATGGCAATAGCATAGGCGAGCATGCGGTGGTTGAAGTGAATAGTGGCGACGCCTTCAAACGTGGCCTGCCAGCCCTCCGCGTAGTAACCCATTGGGACGAAGGTTTCACCCATCATGGGCCATGTGGGATAGGCAAATCCTGCGTCTGTGCCCGCCATAAAACCGCCAGACAAAATCAACGTATACACGCCCAGCACCAACACCCATCCCCAACCACTGACGACTTTCAGTGCGGGCGACAGGCCTGCGCTCACGCGCAGTACGAGCCACATCATCAGAGCATAGATCGCCACAGCGACGCCCAAATGCGCAGTTAACCGGTATTGGGAGACCGAGGGTCTGTCGACAAGACCGCTCTTCACCATATACCAGCCGAGTAGCCCCTGTGCCGCCCCCAGGATCAACAGCACAATGAGGGTCGGCAGCAACTGCGGCGCAATCATGCGGCGAAACGCAAACACAACCAATGGAACAAAATACATGAGGCCGATGAGTCGCCCCAGAACACGATGCAGATACTCGAACCAAAAGATCTGTTTAAACCCCGACAGATCCATACCTTGATTGATTTTTTGATACTCAGGGTATTGCTGGTAAGCAGCAAAGGTCTCTAGCCACTGCGCCTCGGTAAGCGGTGGTATCACGCCCATAATCGGTCGCCAGTCGACCATGGACAGACCCGATTCAGTCAGCCGCGTCACGCCGCCCAGTAGTATCATGCCCAGAATGGTCACGGCGCAGACTGCCAACCACCCTGCTATCCAACGCGCGTTGTCCTGCGCGGCGATCGTCGCTGTTGTCATTGTGCTCCCCCCAGAGAACTTATTGTAACCAAATCCGCGCGGATGATCTTTTCTGTCCTACACTGAACGCTCCTCTGGAGACCGTCAATGCCTTATATCCGCCTCGACCAGATCGAGTTCAGTATCGGTACGCAAGTACTGTTAGACAAGGTGAATCTGACGCTCGATAAAGGTGATCGCCTGGGATTACTGGGCCGCAATGGCGCCGGTAAGTCGACCTTGATGCGTATTCTGTCGGGCGAACTTGTCCCCGAGGACGGAGATCGCTGGGTAGATCCGAATGTGACGGTAGCCAGGCTGGAGCAGGCGCTACCGGAACACCATGACAGCACGGTATTTGACTTCGTGGCTAGCGGGTTAAGCGGGACGGGGGCACTTCTCTCCCGATATTATGAGTTGATCACTGACGGGTCAGACGCAAAGCTGGAAGAATTGAGCCAGATTCAGTCGGAACTTGAGCATCTTGGCGGTTGGTCAATGACGCAGCGTATCGAGAGAGTTCTGCAGCAACTGGAGCTCAACGGAGCCGAAAAGCTGGAAAACTTGTCTGGCGGATGGCGACGCCGTGCTGCGCTGGCGCGGGCGCTGGTCTCTGACCCTGACGTCTTGCTACTGGACGAACCGACCAACCATCTCGATATCCCCTCCATCGATTGGCTGGAGCAACAAGTTACTGCATTTGACGGTGCCATCGTACTCATCACCCACGATCGGCGTTTTCTGCAGCGGGTCTGCAATCGCATCGGCGAGCTCGACCGGGGCTACCTGTCTTTGTGGCAGGCAGATTACGCCAAATTTCTCGTTTTGAGGGAGCAACAGGCCGAGGCAACGGCGCGAGCAGAGGCCCTCTTTGACAAAAAGCTTGCTCAGGAGGAAGCATGGATCCGGCAAGGCATTAAAGCCAGACGAACAAGAAACGAAGGTCGGGTCAGGGCACTCAAAGCCATGCGCGATGAACGCGCGCAGCGCCGCTCGGCGCAGGGTAAGGGAAGCTTTAGTCTGGAAGAGGCCAACCGTTCGGGACGACGCGTTGCCGAAGCGCGGAGCATCTCCTTCACTTACGGTGAGGAGCCGGTGGTGAAGGATTTTTCCACCATTATCCAACGGGGGGACCGAATTGGCATCGTGGGCAGCAACGGTGTAGGGAAAACCACCGTCATCAAACTTCTGCTGGGTGCGCTCACGCCCGACGAGGGCGATGTGCTGCTCGGCACCCAACTCGAGATCGCCTACTCTGACCAACTACGAAGTGAACTCGATCCCGATAGAGACCTGATCGACAATGTCTGCGGTGGGCAACAATTTATCGAGATCAACGGTCAACGCCGCCATGCGATCAGCTATCTGGGGGATTTTCTGTTTGCACCTGACCGCATCCGGACGCCTGTGAAGGCTCTCTCCGGCGGCGAGATCAACCGCGCAATTCTGGCGCGCCTGTTCACTCGGCCTGCCAACGTACTGATCCTCGACGAGCCAACCAACGACCTCGACATCGAGACTCTAGAACTATTGGAAGAAATCCTGCTCGAATTTAAAGGCACGATTATTCTGGTCAGCCACGACCGGTACTTTCTCGACAAAGCGGTCACAAGCCTTTTGGTGATGAAAGGCAGGGG
>WTHO01000154.1:4180-17587 GCA_011523115.1 Halieaceae bacterium
GAGTCACTCGAGGCTCGACACGCCGAGCTCCTAGAAATCATAGGTCAGCCCAGCTTTTATGAGCAGTCACCCGAGGAGGTCGCCGCCACATTGACTGCTGTGACGCAGTCCGAGGAGGCGCTGGATCGTGCTCTGGAGCGCTTGATTGAACTGGAGGGGTGAGTAGCCGAGTGCTACTGAAAACATCAGAGCACTGCGGCGACCGCCTCCACGACACGGCCAAGATTATTCGCATTCAACCCGGCAATGTTGATGCGGGATGAGTCCAACATGTAGACGGACTGCTCCTCTCTCAACCGTTGGGCTTGCTCGACGCTCAGACCCAAAAACGAGAACATACCGTGCTCGGTGCCAATAAAACCAAAGTCTTGTCCGGTAGCAGTCGTCAGCGCATCTTGGAACTGACCCCGCAGACCGTTAATACGCTCACAAATTTGGCCAAGCTCTCTCTGCCACGACGATCGCAGCGCTGGCGAGGACAGCACCCGTCCCGCCAACAGCGCACCATGAGCCGGTGGCATCGAGTAAACACGACGTGCCGCAGAGACAGCCTGGCTGGCCATCGCTTCAGCCGCGCGAGCGTCACCACCAACAAAAACCACCGCACCTGCTCGCTCACGATACAGACCGATATTTTTTGATGACGACACGGCGATAATCATTTCAGGCACACGCTCAAGCACCGTGCGGATGCCCGCGGCATCCTCATCGAGCCCCGCACCCATGCCCTGATAGGCGAAATCAATCATGGGGAGCAGCTGCCGCTCCGCCAGCAACTCTGCCAGCGTCGCCCACTGCTCCTTGGTTGGATCGACGCCACTGGGGTTGTGACAACAACCGTGCAGAAGCACCACGTCCCCTGATCGGGCGTCCTGCAAGTCCGAAATCATCGCGTCAAAATCGAGGCCTTTCATCTCAGAGGAGTAATAACGATAGGTTTTAAATTGCAGCCCCACTGAACCTATCAGTGGTATGTGAACAGGCCACGTCGGATCACTCACCCAGACTGTTGCCGTCGGTGCGGCGGCGTGGAGCACCTCGGCACCCAGCCTGACCGCCCCGCAGCCACCGGGAGTCTGCACCGCCGAGCTCCGGTCACCCAGGCTGGCCATCCCCACCTCACCCAACACCAATGATCGGATACCCGCCAGATAATCGGGGTCCCCCTGTGGCGGCATATACACTTTGGTTTGCTCTTCGCTCACCAGCGCCTGCTGAGCTTGCTGCACCGCCTCGAATACCGGACACAAGCCGGTTTCATCCATGTAAACACCCAGCGTCAGATCGACCTTGTCCGGGTTGGGGTCAGCGCGGCAAGCCGCTGCCAATCCGAGAATGGAGTCAGGCGGGAGCACAGGAAGGGAATCAAACATGGCGAATACTCGGGGCCGTGGGATCAAGCAGAGCGCGAGAGTATGCGTGACGAACCAAGGGCCCCACAAGCCCTGCTATGCTTTGCCAACCTCGTTTTATCGCACGATCACGCCATGCCCGAAGATCATCCAGACACCCCCTCTGCAGACAACGCCAACGCTGGCAGGTCTCGAGAAACTGTGCAGGCCGGTGGCCGCGATCAGCTCTTCGCATCCCCCCTTTCCGATCAGGGCTTATTTCGCTTCGACGCATCGGTCGCCTCGGTTTTTCCGGACATGATCAACCGGTCGGTACCGGGCTATGCCACCGTCGTGGGCATGACTGGCACCCTTGCTGCTCAGCATGCCCGCCCGGACTCGCAGATTTATGACTTGGGTTGCTCATGGGGAGCGTCGTTGCTGTCAGCTGCGCGCGAGCCGGCCTGTGATCGGTGCGCTCTCATCGGTATCGATAACTCCGAGGCCATGGTCGAGCAGGCAGGCATATATTTGGGAGAATTCCCCGAAGCAGCGCGGATTCAACTCCGACATGCCGACGTGTTGAACACCCCGCTCGAGAACGCCAGCGTGGTGATCATGAATTACACGTTGCAATTCATCCCGATTCACGAGCGAGAGACGTTACTCCGACGCATCCGCGAAGCCATGATGCCCGGTGATGTATTCATCCTGTCGGAGAAACTCACCCTGGCAGACCAGCGTCTGAATGAATACCTCATTGATCTGCATCATGAGTTCAAGCGTCAACAGGGATACAGCGACCTCGAGATCGCCCAGAAGCGACAAGCACTCGAGGATGTGCTGGTGCCCGAGACGCGCGAGGCACATGTTGCGCGCTTACACGCCGTAGGATTCAGTCGGTGCGACGTCTGGTTCCAGTGTCTGAACTTCGCGTCACTGATCGCCATCGCATGACATCGTCCGCTGCACCGGCAACCAAACTGCCGCCGGAGCTGGTCAGCGACTGGCAAGCGCTGGAGTCACGCTGGATAGATGGACCGCTCTCAGAATGGCGGGCGCTGTTGCCCGAACAATTCAATACGGGACTCTCGCCGGCGCGCTACGGCGATCTCCCTCGCTGGCGGGAGGCCATCGCGAACCTACCGCCGCTCCCTACAGCGGGCATAGAGCTGAATGCTGCTCGGGTGGGCATATCCGGCTCCGTCTCAACCGAAACTTTGGACACCTTGCATACCGCCTTAATGGGGCTTCACCCCTGGCGCAAAGGGCCTTTTGAGCTGTGCGGGTTGCACGTCGATACCGAGTGGCGGTCTGATTGGAAATGGGAACGCCTGGCGGGCGCGATCGCGCCGCTTCGAGGTCGGCGTGTGCTCGACGTGGGCTGCGGCAACGGCTACCACTGCTGGCGTATGCTGGGTTCGGGGGCGGCCGAGGTCATCGGGGTCGATCCGACACCGCTCTTCGTTCTGCAGTTCAAGGCGCTACAGCACTATTTGCGACAGCAATGCATTCACGTACTACCCGTGACGCTGGAAGCCATACCAGAACACCTGCCCGTCTTCGACACCGTGTTTTCGATGGGTGTGCTTTACCATCGCCGGAACCCCATGGAACACCTAGTGAGCTTGCGGCGCAAACTCGCTCCAGAAGGTCAACTGGTGCTGGAAACACTGGTCATTGAAGGAGACGAAAATGCCCTCCTCGAGCCCAACGGCCGCTATGCGCGAATGGGCAATGTCTGGCAGTTGCCAAGCCCCGGTCTGGCCGCACGCTGGCTAGCCCTGGCGGGGTTCAGTCGGGTAGAGATTATCGATGTCGGGCAAACGTCTCTGGAAGAGCAACGAAGGACTCCCTGGATGACTTTCCACTCGCTGGCACAGTTTCTCGACCCTGATGACCCCGGGCTCACAATTGAGGGTTTGCCTGCGCCGCGGCGCGCCATTCTCACTGCTGAGCTGCTGCCCTGAGCGTCATGGCAACTGCCGCGATACCCCACAGGGCGGACTCCCGCGCGGGGTCAATGCAATTGCTGCCGTTCTGAGGAGTCTTCAAACACGATATCGAAGACCTCCCGAAAACTTCGAACAAAGTGCACCGTAATACCCGCTCGCAGATAATCAGGCAAAACCTCATAGTCGCCCTTGTTCACCAACGGCAAAATCACCTCGGTAATTTTCGCGCGGCGGGCAGCAATGATCTTTTCGCGAATACCGCCCACCGCCAATACCTGACCGGTCAGTGTGAGCTCACCTGTCATCGCGAGCGGCCTCGGTAATCGCTCACCGCGCGCCAGCGATACCAGTGCGGTCGCCATCGTGATGCCAGCACTCGGCCCATCCTTTGGCGTGGCACCCTCGGGTACATGGAGATGCACCATGGACATATCGAAAAAGTCGCTCTCGCAACCAAAATCCCTCAAATGCGCTACAACGAAACTATGGGCAATCTCGGCGCTCTCCTTCATTACCTCGCCCAGCTGTCCCGTTAACTTGAAGCCGCGATGCAGTGTATGAATTTTTGAGGACTCAATGCTCAGGGTCGCACCGCCCATTGCCGTCCAGGCCAGCCCGGTGACCACGCCCCTACCTCGTTGAGCGCGCTCCGGCTTGAAGCGAGCTTGACCAAGAATTTCTTCCACCTCTCGCTTGCCAATGCGCTCCCGTGCCGTGTCCTTTTCCACCATTTTGAGAATGGACGCCCGCACCAGCGCGCTGAGCCGCTTCTCCAGTCCCCGTACGCCGGCCTCCCGACTGTAGGCATCGATGACCAAACGGATGGCAGCATCATTAATACGAATCTGGCTGGCTTTTGCGCCGTGACGGTCGAGTAACTTGGGCCAGAGATGGTTTTTAGCAATCGCCAGTTTCTCCTCGGCGATATACCCTGACAGGCGTATCTCCTCCATGCGATCAAGAAGCGGCCCGGGGATCGTATCGAGTTGATTGGCAGTGCAAACAAACAGCACTTTGGAGAGATCCACGCGCAGGTCGAGGTAGTGATCCAGAAACTCGCTGTTTTGCTCGGGATCCAGTACTTCGAGTAACGCCGAGGCCGGGTCTCCTTGAAATGACGCGCCAATCTTGTCTATCTCGTCGAGCATGATCACCGGGTTGGCCACCTCAACGTCCTTCAGGGCCTGCACCAGCTTGCCCGGCATCGCTCCCACGTAGGTCCGCCGGTGGCCTTTTATCTCAGCCTCGTCGCGCATCCCCCCCAAACTAAATCGATAAAACTTGCGATTCAGCGCAGCAGCAATGGACTTCCCGATGCTGGTCTTGCCCACCCCGGGCGGGCCAACCAGGAGTAGGATGGATCCATCAATACTGCCCTTGAAGGCGCCCACAGCCAGGAACTCCGTAATTCGGGCCTTCACGTCCTCGAGACCATCGTGGTGCGCCTCAAGTGCGGCGCGCGCCTGCTTCAGGTCCAGATTGTCTTCCGAGTACACACCCCATGGGACCGAAGTTGCCCAGTCGAGATAGTTCCGGGTCACCCCATACTCCGGAGATCCGGACTCCAACACCTTCAGCTTGCCCAATTCTTCCTCAATCCGATCCATGACTTTCTGAGGGGGATGCAGTTGCTCCAGACGCTGCTGGAAACGCTCTAGATCCGAGGTGTTGTCGTCCTTGGAGATTCCCAGCTCTTTTTCGATGACCTTCATCTGCTCTCGCAGGAAGAATTCACGCTGATTGGCAGAGACCTTTTCGTTGACCTGAGTGCTGATTTGCCCCTGCAGTGTGGCAACTTCTTTCTCCCGCTTGAGGAGTTCTAAAACCTTGGTCATGCGCTGTGTTAAGGGCAGCGTCTCCAGCACCTCCTGTAACTGATCCCCCCCCGCGGTGGTCAGCGCGGCGGCAAAATCAGCCAAAAGGCTGGGCTGATTCGGGTTGAACTGACCGATATGCTGCTTCAGCTCCTCGCTGTAGAGGGGATTGAGGGGCAGCAACTCCTTGATCGCGGCAATGATTGCCATCGCGTACGCCTTGACCTCATCACTGTCGCGATCACCCTGACTTGATGGGTATTCAACCTGCGCGACCAGCGGGCCCGCCTCGTTGAGCCAGCGCACAATGCGGAAACGACGCAACCCCTGTGCAAGAAACTGTCCGCCGTGTTCGGCCATTGGCGGCCGGTGCAACCGCACCACGCATCCGGTCGTTGGAAACTGCTCAGCGCTAGCCTTGCCCGGGTCGGGCTCATCCACGAAGGCCAGTCCAAGCAGGCCAGAGCCCTGTTGCGCAATCGCATCCAGCGTGGCCTGCCAGTTATCCGGGTTGAAGGAAACAGGTTGCACTTGTCCGGGGAAAAACGGCCGACCGGGTAGCGGTAACAGCACGAGCGTATCGGGCAGGACATCATCAGCGAGCGCCGGAGCAGCATGGTCATGCTGTTGCTCTGGTGGCAAAACCTCGGGCTCTAGGTCTTCGTGCTGGTTCACGCTGTCATCTCCGCTCTGGCAGGGCATTAAGCCCTTTCCTGAATGCAGAAATGGGGGTGCAACCGCCGCTTTTCAAGCCAGCGCATTTCTCAAGCCCATCGTGGGTGCGAGGGGGAGTCTGGAAGTGGCAGAGACGGACGACGAGCCTCAGCTCGCCTCGTGGGGTCGCTCAAGGCGACCCGGTCAGCAAAGGTTAGTCGTCAATTGAAGAAGGCGCTGCACCCTGTGGGGGCACCGGGAACGGCGCGATTTTGGCGCCTCCACCTTCCGAGATGCGGGCCGCGCCCTCTTTGTCCACCTCGTCGATGCGGACGATAGACTGCAGTGGGATATAGCTTCGCTTGACACCGGCGAACTCATTCTTGAGTTTCTCCTCTCCGGGGTCTACCAGAATCTGGGACCTCTCGCCAAACACCAATTCCTCAATCTCTACAAAACCCCACATGTCGCTTTGGTAAATCTGACGCGCGAAGACTTCGTATACCTGTCCACCGTTATGGAAAATGACTTTGTAAGTGGGTTGAGAGGACATGCTGGTTCCCGCTGGGCCGTGGTGCTGGAGGAAAAGGGCCGGAATGGTAACACTTTGCGCACAAAGCTCCACCTTAGAGTAAAAACTGCCCGAGCAGGCGCTATACTCCGCGCCCACCGGACATAAACCTGAGACGCTATGATCAATCTCATGTGGAATATTTATGAGTGACTCAGTGACCAAGAAGCTGTTTGTGGAGACACACGGCTGTCAGATGAATGAATACGACTCGGCGCGAATGGCCGACCTGTTGGGTGAGAGTCATGGCCTGGAACCCACTGATTCAGCCGATGACGCCGACATTCTTCTGCTCAACACGTGTTCGATTCGAGAAAAGGCGCAGGAGAAGGTTTTCCACCAATTAGGGCGCTGGAAGCACCTGAAACAAAAGAAGCCCGATCTGATTATCGGCGTAGGCGGCTGTGTTGCCAGTCAAGAGGGCGCAGAAATCGGTAAGCGAGCCCCCTACGTCGATCTGATATTTGGGCCACAAACATTGCATCGTCTGCCGGAAATGATTGAGGTGCGTCGTCAGGGCGAGCCAATGGTCGTCGATGTCAGCTTTCCGGAAATCGAAAAATTTGATCGCCTGCCTGAGCCCAGTGTTGAGGGGCCTACAGCCTTCGTCTCTATCATGGAGGGTTGTAGCAAGTACTGCACTTTCTGTGTGGTGCCCTACACACGCGGTGAGGAAGTGTCCCGTCCGGTGGATGATGTGATTGCCGAGGTGGCGGGTCTCGCAGAGCGAGGCGTCAAGGAAGTCAATCTGTTGGGGCAAAATGTCAATGCTTACCGAGGGCGGAACCACCTTGCCGAGACGGTAGACTTCGCCGACCTGCTACAACTTGTGAATCTGGTGCCGGGCATTGAGCGGATTCGCTACACGACCTCTCATCCTGTGGAGTTCACGGATGCGATCGTGGCCTGCTACGCCGAGATCCCCGCACTGGTTGACCATCTCCACTTACCCGTGCAAAGCGGCTCAGACCGGATTCTGATGGCCATGAAGCGTGGACATACAGTGCTGGAATACAAGGCGACAATCCGGGCGCTGCGCAAGATTCGCCCCAATATCTCACTCTCCTCCGACTTCATCATCGGTTTCCCAGGCGAGACTGAGACAGATTTCGCCGCCACCATGAAATTGATAGAAGACATTGGCTTTGATACCTCCTTCAGCTTTATCTACAGCGCCCGTCCCGGCACGCCGGCAGCAGAACTGCGCGATGAAGTCCCAGAGACAGTCAAAAAACAGCGACTGCACATTCTTCAAGCTCGGATTGCACAGCAAGCGCAGCAGATCTCAGAATCGATGGTCGGCACGCAGCAACGCATACTCGTCACCGGGCCCGCGAAAAAAGATCCCGGACAGCTATCGGGGCGCACGGAAAATAACCGGGTCGTGAATTTCGCGTGTGACAACGGCGCCCTGATTGGCCAGTTTACTGAGGTTGAAATCATGGCGGCCTATACCAACTCACTGCTCGGGCGCCAGATCGAGTCCTGCTAGACCCCTGAGACGGGAGTTGACTCAGCCCGCAAGGCGAGTATCGTCTATTACCCAATGTGAAAGAGGCGGCTTGAAAACCGTTGGACACAGATCAATCGGCGCCCGAGGACAATCCCGCGGGATTGCCCTCACATATCACCCTCTCCCTCGAACCGAATGATGCTCGTAATCTGGCTGTCCTCTGTGGGCAGTTGGATACGCACCTGCGCCAGATAGAAAAGCGTCTGGATATCAGCATTCATAATCGCAGTAATCACTTTGAACTGCGGGGCGCGCACGAACGCTGTCAGCTCGCTGCTTCACTGCTGTCGTCCCTGTATACGGATATCGAAGCTGGTGCGCAGCTGAGCCCGGAAAGCATTCACCTCCGCCTTCAGGAGGCGGACCTGGAGCTTCTCAGAACCCCTCAGGATGCGAGCGTAGCCAATGACTCGGCTGGACTGGTTCGCACCAAGCGGCTATCCGTCAGGCCACGAGGCCAGAACCAGCGCCAGTACGTCTCAGCCATTGGCAGCCACGATATTAACTTTGGCATCGGTCCGGCGGGCACAGGCAAAACCTATCTCGCGGTTGCTTGCGCCGTGCAAGCCCTGTTGAACGAGCAGGTAAAGCGAATCCTGTTGGTACGACCAGCGGTTGAGGCAGGCGAGCGTCTGGGATTTCTGCCGGGCGATTTATCGCAGAAAGTGGATCCCTACCTGAGACCACTTTACGACGCGCTTTATGAAATGCTGGGCTTCGAGACGGTGAATAAGCATATTGAACGCCACGTTATTGAAGTCGCGCCACTGGCCTTTATGCGCGGCCGCACGCTGAATCACGCCTTTATTATTCTGGATGAAGCCCAGAACACAACGCGGGAACAGATGAAAATGTTTCTGACCCGGATCGGGTTCGGCTCAACTGCCGTGGTCACCGGTGACACCAGTCAGATTGACCTCCCCAAGGGCACGCAAAGCGGCCTCACCCACGCGCAATCGGTTCTCAAGGATGTCGCAGGTATCACCTTCACGGAATTTGGCAACAAGGACGTCGTTCGGCACCCACTGGTACAACGCGTGGTCAGTGCCTACGACGCTTTTGAGCAGCGGACAGTGGCCTCTCGTAGCGAGGGTCCTCCGTGAATATTCTGTTATCCGTTGACCGAGCGACCGAGGTTACCTCGCCCACTGACGACGCAATCCTTCAGTGGGTGAATCACACCTTGACGCACATCCTTTCAAGCCCTGAGCCCTCTCCCGAACTGTCTATCCGGATTACTGACAACGAAGAATCAGCACGTCTCAATCACACTTATCGCGCCAAATCGGGCCCTACCAACGTGTTGTCTTTCCCCGCTGAGATTCCGCCAGAAACGGGTTCGGGGTTACTCGGCGACCTTGTTATCTGCGCACCACTGGTAAAGCTCGAGGCCACTCAACAACATAAATCGGAAGAAGCTCACTGGGCGCACCTCGTTATTCATGGCGTGTTGCACCTGCTGGGCCATGACCATCAAGAACCCGCCGAGGCCGCGCAGATGGAAGCCCTCGAAATTGATTTACTCGGGTACCTTGGCTTCCGCAATCCATACGACGATGAACAGCCCCCGGAGGGCGTATAACTGTGAACGATGATCGCAAGCTGGAATCTGAAGAGAGATCCTGGCTGGACCGGCTGACCCATTTCATCAGTGGAGAGCCGCAAAACAAATCTGATCTTGAGGGCGTGCTCTCGCTGGCGGAGGAGCATGAAATCATCGACGAGGATGCGCGCAAAATCATGGAGGGCGCCCTGTTGGTGACAGACATGCAGGTGCGCGACATCATGATCCCCCGGGCGCAGATGATTGTGATTGACTCGGACCAACCACTCCAAGAGGCGCTGCCAAAGATTGTGCAATCAGGGCACTCGCGCTATCCGGTCATCGGTGACGGCATTGACGACGTCATCGGCATTCTACTGGCCAAAGACCTGCTGCCACTTATACAAAGCGACACAGATGTGCCCAGCATTTCGGAACTGATGCGGCCGGTGACCGCCGTACCCGAAAGCAAGCGACTGAATGTCCTGTTGCGGGAGTTTCGTCAAAACCGCAACCACATGGCGATCGTCATAGACGAGTATGGAGGCATCGCGGGCCTGATCACAATCGAAGATGTTCTGGAAGAAATTGTCGGTGAGATTGAAGACGAGACCGATGTTGAAGAGGGCCAGCTGATTCGCCCGGTCAATGACAGCTCGTTTCTGGTAGAGGCACTCACCCCAATCGAGGATTTCAACGCATTCTTCGGCACCCGTTTTAGTGACGAGGAGTTCGACACGATTGGGGGTCTGGTGATCAACGCATTTGGTCAGCTACCTACCCGCAATCAGTCCATTCGGCTTGATCAATTCCAATTTAAAGTGGTTCACGCTGATGAGCGCAGACTGACCCGTTTGCGCGTGACGACCGGGGCGACCGACGCCTCAAATTGATGCTTTACCGTATCCCCAACTGGTGCGTGGCACTGCTGGCGGGCATCGTCTTTCCTCTTGGGCTCGCGCCGTTCGATTTCTGGCCTGCCATCCCCCTCAGCACGGGGCTACTCTACGCCGCTCTCATTCGATCACAACGCACCCAATACGGCCGCTGTGGTTATGCGTATGGTGCGGGCTTTTTCTTCACCGGCGTGTCCTGGGTGTATGTCAGCATCCACGTTTATGGCAACACGCCCGTCTGGCTGGCAGCGGCTCTCACCGGCCTATTTTGCGGCGGTTTAGCGCTGCTGTTCGCCGCTCAGGCAATAGCTTTCGGCCGGCTCGCAAGTACCCATATGACATGGCGGATTACACAATTTGCCTCGCTTTGGGTGCTTTTTGAGTGGCTGAGAAGCTGGCTTCTCACCGGCTTCCCTTGGGGCTATGCAGGTTATGGCTCGCTGGATTCGCCATTGGCCGGCTGGATTCCGGTGGTGGGTGTCTATGGCACCTCTTGGCTTCTGGTGGCCATCGGGTGCTGTTTCGCCGAGGTACTTGATGCGCCTCGCCGCAGCGTGCGGTGGGCCGCTGCGATGGTATTCGCCGGCGTCATCGCGATATCAGGGCTCAGTTTGCAGCGCGTAGAGTGGACCTCACCCAAGGGCACGCCTATTGCCGTCGCCGTCGTGCAGCCCAATGTGCCCTTGAGAGAAAAATGGGACCCGCGATACCGGAGCCAGATCCTGTCTGACTTCCGCGAGCGCTCCGCACAGCTCGCGCAAGCCCATACTTTGGTCGTCTGGCCTGAATCGGCCTTGCCCGCTTACCAAGACCGAGTCACGGATATGCTTGAGCCGATGAATAGCCAGCTCGCGCTTTTGGACAGCACGCTCGTTACGGGCATTCCGACCCGTGATGCGACAGGACGCTACAACAGCATCATCGCTCTGGGCGCCGGGTCAGGCACCTACCACAAACAAAAACTGGTGCCCTTCGGAGAATATGTGCCTCTGGAGCGCTGGCTCCGGGGCGTAATCGATTTTTTTGACTTGCCTATGTCTCAGTTCATCGCAGGCCCCGAGATTCAGGGCCCGCTCGTAGCGGGGGATCTCGCTGTCGCTCCCTTCATCTGTTACGAAATTGTTTATCCAGACTTCGTACAGCGCCATGCCGCTGATGCGGATGTGCTGATCACCATCAGCAACGACACGTGGTTCGGCCAGAGCATTGGGCCCTGGCAGCATTTTCAGATGGCCCGCTTTCGCGCCGCTGAACTGGGACGTGACCTCATCCGTGGTACCAACGATGGTGTCAGCGCATTGATCACGGCGGATGGTGCGATCTCGACTACTACATCGCAATTCAGCGAGTCCGTCATCACTGGATCGATACAACCGCGCTCCGGGCACACGCCATTTGGCGCCACTGGTAGCCTCCCGGTATGGGTTTTTGCGCTCATCACGCTGGTACTGGGCCGGGACCGCAGCTAATGCTGGTAAACTCGGCCAGTACGTCACAATGCTGTGTCGACCTGAGCAGAGAACGCGTAAAATCGCCGTCGCGCCAGGTTTTTCAATGGCTGTTATCGAGGATCAATGAACCAGGAATACGCTCCGCAAACGCTTGAACTGGCGCTGCAAGCTGAGTGGGCTGCATCAGGCCGCTTTACCGTGCAGGCCGACGATACGCGGGAAAAATTTTACTGCCTCGCCATGTTTCCCTACCCCAGCGGGAGACTGCACATGGGTCATGTGCGCAATTACACCATTGCGGATGTCATTGCGCGATACCAGCGTATGCAAGGGAAGAACGTGCTGCAGCCGATGGGCTGGGACGCTTTTGGTTTGCCGGCCGAGAACGCAGCCATCGCTAACAAAGTCGCCCCCGCCAAGTGGACCAGAGAAAACATTGATCACATGCGCGCGCAGTTGCAGCGTTTAGGCTACGCCTATGATTGGGATCGGGAGATTGCGACTTGCGATCCAACCTATTACCGATGGGAGCAATGGTTCTTCAGCCGACTCCATGAGCGGGGCCTCGTCTATAAAAAGATGGCGACGGTAAACTGGGACCCTGTCGATCAGACCGTTCTCGCCAACGAGCAAGTCATTGATGGCCGCGGCTGGCGCTCAGGCGCCGTCGTGGAGCGACGCGAGATTCCGCAGTGGTTCATTCGCATCACGGCCTATGCTGAAGAGCTATTGGCGGGCTTGGATACGCTGGACGGCTGGCCTGAAGCCGTCCGTATCATGCAACGAAACTGGATTGGAAAAAGTCGGGGCGTAGAACTGGCCTTTGGATTGAGTTCACCCATTGCTGACCATGAGCGCATCGAAGTCTACACCACCCGGCCAGATACGCTTTTTGGCGTGACGTATCTCAGTCTTGCAGCCGAGCATCCCATCACGCTGGCGCTGGCCGAAAAAAATCCTGAACTCAAGGAATTTGTTGCCTCCTGTCAGCAGGCATCCGTAGCGGAAGCCGATATGGCCCAGGCCGAGAAGTTGGGCATGGACACCGGGCTGCGCGCAGCGCATCCGCTGACGGGAGAGGCCATACCCGTCTGGGTCGCCAACTATGTGCTGATGGACTACGGTTCCGGTGCCGTCATGGCGGTCCCGGCTCACGATGAGCGGGACTGGGAGTTTGCGCAAAAGTATCAGTTACCGATCAAGGCCGTGGTATGCGATGCGGAGGGTAAGCCCGCTGACACAACGGACGGTGCCTATACGGATCGCGGCCTGCTGACTCATTCCGAAGAGTTCAGCGGGTTGGACTTTGAGCAAGCCTTTGAGGGTATCGCGGCAAAATTGGAAGCCGCCGGCATGGGTCGGACAACAACTCAATTCCGGCTCCGGGACTGGGGAGTATCGCGCCAGCGCTATTGGGGCACTCCCATCCCTATGCTTCAAATCGAAGATGGCACCGACATCCCCATTCCTGACGACCGCCTCCCCTCGCTACTACCCGAAGAGGTATCCATGGATGGTGTGACGTCTCCGATCAAAGCAGACCGCGGTCTGCTTTGATCGGAGACGTCACGCCATCCACCGATAACTCTTCGGGTGGTAGCGAGGGGCGGCGGTCGTCAGGAAAGAGGATGTCGGTGACGTCTTCGATTTAAAGCATAGGGATGGGAGTGCCCCAATAG
>WTHO01000166.1 GCA_011523115.1 Halieaceae bacterium
ACTAATTGCTCGTGCGGCTTGACCATATAATCCAAGTTATTTGTAGCGGATCTCTCAGCAGTAAAACGCAGTTACAACATCTCAGTTGTAGCATTGAGAGAAAAGCTCAGAAGACTTCGGCATTGCGCGAAAGCGTGATGGTTCGATTCCCTGCCAAGTGGTACCACTTGGTGTGGCGATGAGAGCATGTTGTGATCAAGTCATAGTGTGCGTCGGATTAATCACCCGACAGACTCAGTTTCGATTTACCGCCCTATTTGAATGGTTCTTAGCATGCTATTTGCCATTCACACCAGTTTGCCTGGCGACAATAGAGTACTGGAACCACCTGATCCATTCCGAACTCAGCAGTGAAACGGTGCATCGCCGATGGTAGTGTGGGGTTTCCCCATGTGAGAGTAGGTCATCGCCAGGCTTCTAATGAAGAAAACCCCGATCACAAAGTGATCGGGGTTTTTTTTAATTTCTAAATGTTTGAGCTAAAAAACCTGTGAAAAGAGACAGTCCATCAACCCCCGCAAGCAGGTGGTGCCGGTGAGAAGTCGGGCAAGCTGTCTGGATCGTCAGCACAGCGATTCACCCGGCAGGCGTAGGTTTCAGTGATAAACCTCCCGTTAGGTAGCGTGAGCTTGACCGTGAGCTGATCCGGCGGCAAGTCCTCGGCCGCTTCTATCGACTGAGCGTAGTCATTGGTTTTCACCGCGAGTGCTGCCGCGTAGGCGCCGGCCTTGTTGATATCCGGCAGCGGTGGGACTTCCGTCAGTGCCTCACACTCGCCACTGCCCTCAAACGTGATCGTCGTATTCGGAGGGGGCGGGTTATTGAAGATGTCCGATACATAAACGGTGTAGAACTGGTCACCCTCCAGTGTGGATGGCTCTCGGTCAGACCGATTGATGACCATGATGTCGTATTTGCTCGCATCGGAGAATGCATTCACCACCACCAACGAGTCCCGAACATTCACCAACTCCCGGGAGCAGAGGCCGGCTTCGTCATCCGCCGCGCGGCACAGCACGCCGTTGAACAGCCCGTCGGGTAGCGATGAATCGTTGCCGGCTTTGGGCGAATCATTGAGATCGAAGATCCCGTTTGCGTTGCGATCGACAAACGTCTCCTCAAATCCTGCGAGGCAAACATCATCGGCCGAGCCCGGATCGGCACAGTCATCTCTTTGCGCCGGTGTATAAAGACCGTCCTCGTTGTGGTCGGCAAACGCCTCGGTCAGATTGGTCCAGAACTCTCCCTCGTCGTATAGCCCGTTACCGTCTCGGTCAACAAAACTCTCTTCACCGTTTGCCGTCACCAAAATTGTGCTGCGTCCACCCCTCGGTGCGCCCGGAGGGTTCACGTCGGGGTCGCCGATATCATCAGGGCAGGGGCCATGGTTTTCCCGGTGCGAGGGGCAGCGGTACCGGTTGGGTAATGCTCTGTCGAGGTTTTCGTCGATGGTGATGGGTGACGAAAATTGCTCGACGGTGTCAGACCCGCGCGGCGACTGACTGCTCCAGGTTACGGTGCAAAGCCCTCCCACTGTATTGCAGCTACCAATGATCGAGCCCAGCTCGGTCGAAAAGACTGCCGCGGTGCCATCAGGTGCGGGATTATTGAACTTGTCCGCCATTCGCACGCTGACACGGGTGGTTTTGCCGTCGATGTCATAGGCGCTGTCGACATTCAATACACTGGCAGACAGACTCACAGAATTCTGGTCAGGCAAACCGGTCGACACCACCAATGTTTTGGAGGTGGTGGTGGGCTCATCTAAGTCGCGTTGGGCGTTATTGTTGAGATCGACATAAGCCATCACTTGAACGGGGCTCGCTACGGTACCGGCCAGAACACGGGTCACCGCCTTTCCGTCAACTGAACTCTGGGTGGTGTCGCGTGATGAGCGTCCCTGGCTCTCAGCTTCCGCTGAGTCGTAAAGACAAAAGCTCGATCCTTCGCACTCCAGCGCGAGACCGCCAACGGTCTGTACCAGCTCGAAATTCACGCGCGCATTGGCCACAGCCTTGCCGTCTGCGTCGGTCACGCTGAAACTCACGTTCGAAAATTCGGCGATATCCGAGGCGGACCCCGTGCCCCGCAGGGCAATCAGTTCGGGGTCGGCGCGGTCAAATACAATCCTGGCTGCCACCGCAGGTGCAATGTCGATGACACCAGACGCTTCGGCACCTGAGGAGCCCAGTCGCGCTGTAATCAGGTCTTCGCCGGTACAGCCTTGCAGGGTGTAGTCCACCGATGCCTCGGCGGCGATTGAAATGGGGCTAGTGGGCGCCAACAGCGCCTGATTATTGAAGAGGCAGGGACTGCTCACACTTAAGGTATCCCCAGTGCTTACCGGATTCAGATCCTCGTCAACCACTGCGAATGATAGGATCGCAGTGCCACCGGGTGATAACCGCCCGTCTGGCACAATACCGATGACGCCCTCGATGAAATTACCTTCGACGTCGAAGTGCCCTAGCTGGTGGACTGCTTGATCAATAACGATGTCAGCGGATTGAGTCAGGTTCCCGCCGGGCACTGAGACACTCACCGTTATCGAATACACACCTGGTGTATTACCCACATCGATCGTGAATCTCGCCTCCCCACCTTGGTCGGTCACGGTGGTACCCGAGGCGGGGCTGATGCGGCCCAGATCGCCGATTTCGGCCGCAACGATCTGGTTTTTGATCGACGTGCCGCTTCGGTCGTCTGTGAGTGACACCAATAGCGTGATCCGGTTACCTGTCACTGCGCGAGTAATCAGATCGCCGCTCTCATCGGCGAATTCAGCGTTAAGGGTGAACGGCAGCTGAGTCGACACCGAATAGTTCAGCGATTGAGAGGTGTCGACTCCATTGTAGGTCACGGTCGCGGTCATGGTGCCCGCGCCTGAAATACCATCTGGCTGGACGAAGAAAGTCGCAACGCCGTCGTCGTTGGTCAGCGCCGTGCCACTCTCTGGCAACAAGCGCCCCAGCGTGACGTCGCCGCTGACAACTTCCTGCGCCAGTGGCTCGCCGCCGGGTGTCGTGACCGCCACTTGGAACAAACCGGTGTTAAGCGGGGTAATTTCGGTAATGCTGCTGCCGCTGGCGTCGGTCAGCGCAACGTCAATGGTTGCCCCTTCGGGCTCCGGCGCGGGCACAAAGCCACCGCCGCTATCACTGCCACCACCGCCGCCGCAGGCAGCCAGTACCGCAACAGCCGCTGACATGCAGATCGAACGCCACATGTATGAGATGAATTTAACAATCATTGTAGTTCTCCAAAGTCCTTTTCTGAGCCGGTTGACGCTGTCTTCCTGACAGCTCCGGTCACCGCTGGCGCGATGAAACGTGACTGGGACCCTATCATGCGAATGGTTAAAAGGCAGTGACTTACTGCCAATCCACCCCGCCTTGATTCGAGAAGTCCTGCATATTCACAGCTTTAGTGCACTGTTATTCTGGAACTCATGAGCGCACCTCCTGCAATGAATCTTTTGACAGTGAGTATTGTGCTGTTCCACAGTCCGTTGGCGCAGCTACGGGACTTGATCGACTCGCTGATTCACTCGCTCTCGGGTGCAACTGTTTACAATGTGCAGTGCGTGCTGGTGGACCACAGCCTCGATCCGCGCTACGCGGATCAGTGTCGGGCAGTGCTCGCCGAATATGATGCCTGCGAACAAATCGAGTTCGAGTTACTCGCGCCCCCCAAAAACCATGGCTATGGCGCCGGTCACAATCTTGCGATGGCCTCGCTGGATGGAACATTCCACTTGATCCTGAATCCAGACGTGGCGCTGTCACCGCGCGCTATTTCTGTTGCGCTGGAAACCATGGGCGCGCACCCTGACTGCGTGCTACTCGCCCCGGTCGGCTCTGGCGCTGATGGCACATCACTTTATCTCGCAAAGGCATTTCCCTCTGTGTGGGCGTTGGCTTTGAGAGCCTTTGCGCCCCTCTGGTTACGGCGCCGCTCTCGAGCAGTCGCGCGATATGAGCTCCGCGATCAACCGAGTGAAATCGTGAGACCGGTGCCGCTTGTATCGGGTTGTTGTATGTGGGTGCGTCGCGCCGTCTATGACGAGGTAGGCGGCTTCGACGACAGCTATTTTCTTTATTTTGAAGACTTTGATCTGTCAATGAGGATGGCGCGACATGGTGCAGTGGTAGAGCATCGCGAGCTGACAATCATTCATCATGGCGGAAAAGCATCAAGAAAGGGCGGACGGCATTGGCTTTGGTTTGGTCTGAGCGCAGCACGTTTTTTTAACCGTTGGGGTTGGAAGTGGCTTGGCTAGGGAGGAGCCGCGACCAGGATCTTCATCAGACCTCCTCATCCGCGCAGTCAGTCTCGGCAGGGTCCGCTTGGATGTGGAAGCTACTTTGAGAGCCGTGAGATACTCTCCGGATGGAGCCATCCGATAAGTTATTGTCCGTTGCTGAAAGCGCGCTGTGGTCGCAAGAGTGCCTGCGTCGGGCAAATTTGAGCAAACTGGGCATCAGCCCTCTGATCAGCCGATTTGATGGTGTGGGGTCTAAATCGGCTCAACGTTTATTGGCGCCGGCCTCCGCAGCAGTGCCTAAACGGAATGCTGCTTCGACTGCTGACACCCCCGAGCGGTCCCGAGAGCAGGTTCGTGCCCTGCTGCGCGAGGGGACTGATTCAGAGATGGATACATCGAGCGTTGCGACAGCGGCAAATTCGGCGGACTCGTCTGAGCAGTCCATGGGCGCCGTCGATGGCGCTGCCGCTGTAGCGACTCCTATGTCCTTAGTCATGGTCACCAGCGCGGACATCCTGTGGATCGAAGTACTAGAGGATCAATTGTTGAGGAAGGAGCAGCTTCAGTTGATTGCAGCCATGGCGCGGGCGGTTCGCGGCACCAGCGTCCGGTGTGCTCACCAGCAGTTCGACTGGCCACCTGCGCATCAGTCCGCGCTGTCGAGCGCAAAAGGCGGCATGTCAGATATGCTCAAGGGCTTTATACAGCGGCTAATCAGGGACCGCGCCACACAGCAGATGGTGTTGATGGGTCCCTGCGATTGCCTGCCTGATACAGGCCTACCGCTATTGGAGATTCCGTCGAGCGTGAGCATGCTCCGTGATGGCTCACTAAAGCAGCAAGCCTGGGACGTGTTAAAGCCTCTACGGGCTCGTGCCTGAAGCGTTGGAGACGCTGCAGCAAATCTCGACGGCGTCCGATTCGACCATGCTCAACCCGCTGTATAAAGACACAGACGGACCGAGCCTGGCGTTTTTAACCGATCTGCTTGCTCAACCGTTTTGCAGGGCCTGGTATTTGCACAGAGAGCATCATCCCTTAGCCGCGGTTTGGTATCAGTGTCACTCGGATTGTGCAGAAATCATCGATCTGCGAGTCAGGGAAGATGAGCGGCGCGCCGGTGTGGCAACGCGGCTGCTTCGGGCTTCTTTTGACGCGCTGGACGGTGTCGATAAAGTGACCCTGGAGGTGCGAGCGGGTAACACGGCCGCCCGAGCACTCTATGAGCGTATGGGTTTTCAAAACGTCGGTCACCGCGCTGATTACTACGCAACGAGTCAGGGTCGTGAGGACGCACTGCTGATGTCGGTGTTGCTGCGTGAAACCCGATGACCGGCATTTTTGAGTAAGCGCTAGGGCACTACCATGAAAATTATCGAGACCGAATACTGGTGTCTGATGCTTCCGCCCGAGTGGTCAGCGGAGCAGAGCGAAGATGTCGTCATGATCAGCGACCAGGACGGGATTGGTGAATTGGCAGTGACGACGCTGATTCAGGATAACGCATCCGCCGGCGAGGCCTCCGCTGCAATAGTGGCGGAGGAGGAATCTCCCGAAGTGGCCGACTGGAGCCCAGCACAGGTGGGCCCTTTTGCTGGCGTGGTGGGTTCGTTCAAGGAGGATGGGCTGGTCATTCGCGAGTGGTATCTGACGTACCGGTCGGCGCTACTTTATGTCACCTACGCCTGTGGCATTGAGGATGACGGTCTCGATACCGGGGCGGTCGAAGAGATTCTGGGTACCCTAGTGCCGGGCGATGCGCTGCTTTGACTTAACGCCACACCGGGTTCGATGTGCCGCCGAATGCCCTCAGGAGACGGTGCCGGTCACGCGTACCCGTTTGCTGCCTGCGACAGGCGCCTCGGCTTTCAGTTGGGCACGTTGCTCCGCACTTCGGTCGATCTGATTCTTCAGCGCGATCAGGCAGCCGGTAACGAGAAAGGCGCCCGGGGGTAAAATCGCCACCAGAAAGGGATAGTCGACGGCAAAGACCTGTAAACGCCAGCTTTCAGCACCCGCGCCAAACAGAAGCTGCATGTCGGCGAACAGTGCGCCGGTGCCCAGCAACTCTCGGATGATGCCTAAGAGCACCAGCACAGCCCCGAACCCTATTCCCATCATGAACCCGTCATAAATTGCCGCTGGCAGCGGGTTTTTTCGGGCAAACGCATCGGCCCGGCCCAAAATAATGCAGTTGGTGGTGATCAGCGGCAGAAAAATGCCCAGGATCTGGTAGAGCTCGTAGCTATAGGCTTGCATCAGCAGTTCGGTGGCGGTGACCGCCGCCGCGATGATCATGACAAATACCGGCAGTCGAATGGTGTCAGAGACGACGCTACGGATAACTGACACCGAGGCATTGGATACCACCAGCACAAAAAGCGTCGCGGCCGCGAGGCCGAGCGCGTTGACGGTTGATGCGGTCACGGCGAGCAGAGGACATAGGCCCAGTAGTTGAACCAGGGCTGGGTTGTTTTTCCATAAGCCGTTCACTGTGAGTTGACGATAGGATGTACTGCTCATGCGGAGTCTCTCTCCGTTTCAAAAAGCGTCTCTGCGTTAAGACGAGCATATTCCAGTGCTCGACGAGTGGCCAGAATCACGGCTCTGGGCGTGACTGTAGCGCCCGTAAACTGATCAAAGACGCCACCGTCTTTTTCAACGTTCCAGCCACTGAGATCAGGTTGAGACAGGCTTCGATTGTCAAAACCCAGTATCCAGTCGGACTTGCGCAGATCCACCTTGTCGCCCAACCCAGGCGTCTCGCGATGCGCGACAACCCGAACCCCTGCGACTGTGCCGTCGTCGCGAACCCCCACCAGCGCACGAATATCGCCACTATAGCCGTCACGCGCTGTTGCCGGCAGGATCACGCCGATCACTCTGTCATCGCGACGGACACGATACCCCTGCCGAGCCTCACGAATACCCAATAAAGGCGTGTCGGCAACCAGTTCAAAACCATCGTCAACGATGTCGTTGTCATGGGTCTCCGGTGGAAAGATCTCCAGTAACTGACGAGCCTCCGCCCGGCGGACCTCCATATCAATCTGGTCCTTGGTCGCCAGGTAAGTCCAGCCGATGGCGACTGAGGTGATGGCGGCAAATACCGCCAGCACCGAACCACTGAGGCCAATGGATGCGAGCCATCTCATGATGCTGGCCGCCCCGTACCGTAAACCCGAGGCTGGGTGTAGTGATCGATAAACGGCGCACAAAAATTCAGTATCAGCACGGCGAATGCCACCGCGTCGGGATAATTGCCCAGGGCTCTGATCAGGTAAATCACGACGCCAATCAAGGCCCCAAAAATCAGTCTGCCTTTATTGGATACGGCGGAGCTGACGGGATCGGTAATGATGAAAAAGGCGGCGAACATGGTCGCGCCGCTGAACAGGTGGAACAACGGGCTCCCGCCACTCTCCGAGCTGCCGCCGTCGTATCCCATGAGGGCGCAGATAGCGAGAGCCATAATCATCGCCACCGGTGCGTGCCAGGTAAAGATGCGCCGATACAAAAGCCACAGTCCGCCAATCAGAAACGCCAGATTCACTTCGAACCAACCAATACCGCCCCAGCCAGACAGTTCTGGGCTAGTGCTCATCAAATCATCAAACAGGAGCCCGGTATTTTGACGAAGCAGGTCGAGGGGGGTGGCGGCCGTCACAGCATCGATTGTCTCGGGCGCGAAGAGGTGAAGGAAGGTTTCACTCAGCCCGGGCACTTCTGCCAGTCCTCGCGGCGGTGCCCAGGCACTCATCTGCACGGGAAAAGAAATCAACAGCACGACATAGCCAACCATTGCCGGATTGAAAGGGTTGTAACCCAGTCCGCCAAACACGTGTTTACCCAGTAGCACGGCAGTGAGAACACCAATGGTGATCAGCCACCAGGGGGCATAGGGGGGAAGGGCAATACAGAGCAGGGTCGATGTAACGAGAATACTGAGATCGCTGATGGCAAGCATGGGGTCGCGGCCGCGCCATCGCGTCACCGCATACTCGCAGGCGACAGCGATCAACCCACCAAAGACGATGTTCACGAGCGTCCCGGGCCCAAAATAGCCCGTCAATACCAGCACACCCGGCACTGTGGCGAATAAGACATCCCGCATGACCAATGCCACCCGGTTTTGACCTGCAGCGTGGGGAGAGGTGACTTTCAGCAAGCTCACGAGGCTGACTCTTGCTCGGCCTTCTTGGCCTTGGCGCGCTCGATCGCTGCCTGAATCGGATCCTCCCCTTCCTCAGCGGCTTTGGATTGAGCGGCGGCTTTGCGCGCAGCGCGTTTGGCCTCGCGTGCGGCCGCTTCGGCTTCCAGCCGCGCTTGACGGGCCTCAAATCGCTCCCGGGAGTTATCCGAGCGCTGCTTTTCCTGTTCGCTGTCGCGGATCTGCCCCTTGGCGGCGCGATAGTACTGCACCAAAGGGATCTGACTGGGACAAACATACGCACAGGCGCCGCATTCAATGCAGTCGAAAAGGCGGTGTTCTGCCAGCTGGTCCTGATCCTTCGCGCGGGCGAACCAGTAGAGTTGCTGCGGGAGCAAAGAAGCGGGACAGGCTTCAGCGCAATGGCCGCAACGAATACAGGGTTTTGCAGGCTCTGGCAGGGGCAACTCCTTTGCCGTCGGTGTCAAAAGGCAGTTGGTGATCTTGGTCACCGGTGCCGCCAAATTTGATACCGCAAAGCCCATCATGGGGCCGCCGTGGATGACACGCTGCTGATCTTCTGCGACGAGCTTGGCGTGTTCGAGCAACGCTGTAATCGGTGTGCCCAAGCAGGCAACCACGTTTTGAGGGTTTGCCAAGGCTTCACCGGTCAAGGTCACAATACGGTGAGTGAGCGGTTCGCCGTCGATGATGGCGCGCTTGGCAGCCACAGCCGTTCCGGGATTGACGCAGACCAGGCCAATGTCAGCGGGAATCCCACCTGATGGTACCTGCTGGCCAGTCAGGATCTCGATAATCTGTTTCTCGCCACCCGAGGGATATTTGGTTGGAAAAGTCGCCAGCTCGATATCGGCACCAGATGCGTCGATAGCGGCGGCAACGCGGCGGATGGCATCAGGCTTGTTGTCCTCGATTCCGATGAGGATGGCTTTGGCCGATACGATGCGGGCGAGAATCTGCGCGCCTACGATCAATTCCTCTGCATGACACTGCATGAGCGTGTCATCGGCTGTGATATAGGGCTCACACTCTGTGCCGTTGACCAGAAGCGTTTCGATTTCTCGCGTGGGGCCGGGGTTGAGTTTTACAGCGGTCGGGAAGCCCGCACCGCCCATACCCGCGATACCCGCATCACGCACTCGTTCAACCAGTGCAGCGGCGTCTGCCTCATGCCAGTTGCCAATGCCGCTGAGCGTGAGCCATTGATCCAGACCGTCAGTCTTAATGACGATGCAATGGTCCTCAAGCCCAGAGGCATGGGCGATAGGGCGCAGTTCAATGGCGGTCACGACGCCCGAGGTGGGTGCGTGCACAGGCACACTCATCACGCCTTGCGCCTCGGCAAGCACCTGGCCCCCCTTCACTGAGTCCCCGACGTTGACGATCGGTTTGGCAGGCACGCCTAAATGCTGCCTCAGCGGCAGTATCAATTCATCTGGGATGGGTGCGTCACTGAGGTGTCCGGGTCGCGATAACGACTTGCGCTCCGGAGGGTGAATCCCGCCGTGGATGTCATGAATCGTTCTCATGCTGCGTCCTGGGCGGGTGCATCAGTGGCAATGACGTCAAAGCGCGGCGCCCGGTCCTCAGGTAGCGGCCAGTGCCAGAAACCAATCCCTGACTTCCGCGGTATGAGGTCGATGCAATCGACAGGGCAGGGCTCAATGCAGAGATCGCAGCCGGTGCACTCATCGGCGATGACGGTGTGCATTACCTTTGCGGCGCCAAGAATCGCATCAACCGGGCACGCCTGAATACATTTTGTGCAGCCGATACACTCAGCTTCCCGTATCCATGCGACGACAGGCTCCTTTTCTACGCCGTGCTCTGCATCGAGTGGCTGAGGTTCTACATCGAGCAGGTCAGCCAGCGCCTGAATGGTCTCCTCACCGCCCGGAGGGCACTTGTTAATGGCATCGCCGTCGGCGATCGCCTCGGAGTAGGGGCGACACCCCGGGTATCCGCACTGACCACATTGGGTCTGAGGTAACAGCGCGTTGATTTGTTCGCTGATGGGATTGCCCTCAACCCGAAACCGGATCGCAGCGAAACCCAAAAGACCCCCGAATGCCGCGCCCAGGCTTAGCAGGGCGGCGATGGCTGCGAGTAGCGGCTGTTCGCTGAGGAGCGTCATCATCAAATCAGTCCCGCAAAGCCCATGAAAGCCAGCGAGGCGAGTCCGGCGGTAATCATGCCGATCGCGGCCCCCTGAAATGGCTCGGGCACATCAGCTACCGCCAGGCGCTCGCGCATGGCGGCAAACAGTATCAGTACCAGCGAGAAGCCCAGTGCCGCGCCGAGGCCATAAAAGAGTGATTCGATGAAATTATGAGCCTGATTAATATTCAGGAGTGCCACGCCGAGTACAGCGCAGTTGGTTGTGATGAGGGGCAAAAACACGCCAAGCACTCTATGTAGCAGCGGGCTTGTTTTGCGAACCACCATCTCGGTGAACTGCACCACCACCGCGATCACCAGAATGAAGCTAATCGTGCGCAGGTATGCGAGATCAAGAGGGATCAGTAGATAGTTGTAGGTCAGGTAGCTACAGACCGAGGCGAGCGTCAGCACGAAGGTGGTCGCCATCGACATGCCCATGGCCGTCTCAAGTTTGTTGGACACACCCATAAACGGGCACAGCCCCAGAAACTGTACCAACACGAAGTTGTTGACCAAGACCGCGCCCACCAGCAACAGCGCGATATCACCCAGCATGTCATCCCCCTGCGGCGACTAGATATCGACTCAAAGCCGCAATAGTAGGCAATATATCAGGTGTCTGGCAGGAAGTATTTGCCCCCTCAGGAGCCGCTTTTGCTGGCCTCGACCATCGCTGCGACGACTTCAGCATCAACCCGCTGCAGGAGTGGCTCGAACGTCGCGAGTTGATGATCGACAAGTGGCGCGTTCAGCGCGGTCCAATCGAGAGAGTGCTGGAGAAACGCCTCGGATTTTTCGGCCATGGCGGGTAATACGGGCTTTAGGTAAGTCGCAAGCACTCGGAACAAATTGATGCCGACTGAGCAGACTGCCTGCACCTCATGGACCAGCGCATCATCTTTCGCCATGACCCAGGGCTTTTTCTCATCGATGTACTGGTTGGCGCGATCTGCCAAAGTGATGATTTCGCGCATGGCGCGGTTGAACTCACGCGCCTCGTACAACGCAGCGATGCTGTCGCCGGCATCGATAAAGCGCTGCACCAGCTCGGGCTCAGCACACTCCCTACTCATGCGATTATCGAACTTCTTGCGCAAAAAGCCCGCGCAGCGGCTGGCAATGTTGACCACTTTGCCTATGAGATCCGAGTTCACGCGCTGGACGAAGTCGTCGAGATTGAGGTCAATATCATCGACCCCACCGGAAAGCTTGGCAGCGAAGTAATAACGCAAATACTCAGGATCCAGGTGCTCAAGGTAGGTTTCAGCGAGAATAAAGGTGCCGCGGCTTTTGGACATCTTCACGCCATTGACCGTCAGAAAGCCGTGGGCATAGACCGCCGTCGGTTGGCGCAGGCCTGCACTGTCCAGCATCGCTGGCCAGAACAGACCGTGGAAGTTGACGATATCCTTACCAATGAAGTGATAGAGCTCGGTGTCACCGCCAGGTAGCCAGAAGGCGTCGAAATCGTCACCGCTCTCACGGCAGAGGGCTTCATGGCTGGCGATGTAACCAATTGGGGCGTCCAGCCACACGTAGAAATACTTACCGGGGTGGCCGGGAATTTCGAAGCCAAAGTAGGGCGCGTCGCGGCTGATGTCCCAATCCTGTAGCCCGGCGTCAAGCCATTCCTTGAGTTTATTCGCAATCGGGGGCTGCAGTTGTTCGCTGTTGATCCACTCCGTGAGTAACGCCTCAAAGTGGCTGAGTTGAAAGAACAGATGACTGGACGCCTTATCGACGGGAGTTGCCCCCGACAGCGCGGAAACGGGGTCGATCAGGTCCGCAGGTGAGTAGGTCGCGCCACAGGCTTCGCAATTGTCACCGTATTGGTCGGGCGCCTTGCACTTGGGGCAGGTCCCCTTAATAAACCGGTCAGCCAAGAAGAGGCCCTTCTCAGGATCGTAGGCCTGGGTGATTTCTCTCACCGCAATATGACCCCCTTCCTCAAGTCGCGCGAAAATCGTCTCGGACCAGCGCTTGTTCTCGGGGGAGTGAGTCGAATGGTAGTGATCAAACTGGATCAGAAAACCGGCTGAGTCGCGCTCGTGCTGCGCCTGAATGGCGGCAATATGCGCCTCGGGAGTGCGGCCTGCCGCCTCCGCAGAGAGCATGATGGCGGTGCCATGTGCATCATCGGCACAGACGTATCGACATGCATGACCGCGTGACCGTTGGAAGCGCACCCAGATATCAGTTTGCGCCTGCTCCAGCATGTGTCCAAGGTGCAGTGGGGCGTTGGCGTAGGGTAATGCCGAGGTCACCAGAATTTTTCTCGGGGCGGAGCTCATGGCACGCGTGATCCGGCAGAGGAAAGGCGCGCAGTCTACCGGATTTTTGGCGATTTCGCTGTGCGCAGGTGATCGGATACGCCCCCTCTCGCGGTATACTCACGCATCCAAAAATATTGAGGAAAGCAGTGGTGTCAGCTTCTCACCACGTGGTCGCTGTGGCCTCCGGAAAGGGTGGCGTGGGCAAGTCGACCGTGACAACCAATCTGGCCGCAGCGCTCAAGCAGCAGGGTTTGACCGTGGGCTTGCTTGATGCCGACATTTACGGCCCGAGCCAACAGCACATGCTGGGAGTGCCGGAAAACACCATTCCTGATCAACAGGACGGTGAGTTTTTACTACCCGTAGAGGCACACGGGCTCAAAACCATGTCGATGGGTTATCTGAGTTCCGCCAAGACACCCATGGTGTGGCGCGGCCCGATGGCCAGTTCGGCCATGAGCCAGCTGCTTGAGAAAACGCTGTGGGGCGATATCGATGTGCTGCTGGTCGATATGCCGCCGGGCACGGGCGATATTCAGCTGACGCTTTCTCAGCGTGCCACGTTATCGGGTGCGGTGATCGTCACCACGCCACAAGACATTGCACTGCTCGATGCCCGCAAAGGCATCGAAATGTTCCAGAAGGTTGAAGTCCCGGTGTTGGGGCTGATTGAAAATATGGCCGCCCACGTCTGCACCGCCTGTGGTCAGGTCGAGCCGCTCTTTGGCGAAGCCGGTGGTCAGCACTTGGCCGAGCAATATGATGTGCCACTGCTCGGGCAGATACCACTCGACAGAGCCATCCGGGAGCATTCGGATCAGGGGCATCCCATCGTATTGGCAGACCCCGAAGGGCCTATAGCGGTGGTCTATCAAAAGGCGGCGCTGACACTCATGGCTGCTTTGGGGCAGCAACGGCACGCCCCCGCCCCCCTTATCAGCATGGGTGATTGAGAGCCCCGCTAACGAGCTGAGCAGACAGGAGAGTAGACGTGAGTATCAAATCAGATCGATGGATCCGGCGGATGGCAGAACAGGAGGGCATGATCGAGCCCTTTGCGCCAGATCAGGTCCGAATGGACGGCGATCAGCGTCTTATCTCCTATGGTACCTCGAGTTATGGTTACGACGTCCGGTGTTCTCGGGAATTCAAAGTCTTCACCAACATCCACTCTGCGACCGTGGACCCGAAACGCTTCGACGAGGACAGTTTTGTGCATGTTGAGGGTGACGTCTGCGTGATTCCACCGAACTCCTTTGCACTGGCCTGCACCGTTGAGTATTTCCGTATTCCACGCAATGTCCTGACTATTTGTCTTGGGAAGTCCACTTATGCGCGCTGCGGCATTATCGTCAATGTCACTCCGCTGGAACCCGAGTGGGAGGGCCATGTGACGCTGGAGTTTTCAAATACGACCACCTTACCGGCAAAAATCTATGCCAACGAAGGTGTTGCTCAGATGCTGTTTTTCGAATCCGATGAGGTGTGCGAGACGAGCTATGCCGACCGGGGAGGCAAGTATCAGGGGCAGCGCGGGGTAACCTTGCCGCGGGCATAGAACCGCCCAAGCGAGCCCTCGACGCAGTCTTGGACCTGCTTCGTCCCCGTCAGGTCATCGTCTGGAGATCGCCCGTAGATCGCCGATGAAAAGCGCCTGTGATCAGTTGGGGGTCAACCATCAGGTTCCTTTGACAGGGCTGCCTTCCACCGTGGCACTCTGAATTTCAATCACGGTCTTCGAGCCATCCTCAACATGCTCGGTGCGCACCATCAAAAAATCGTGATCCGTTGCCAGCCAAGCATCAGAGCTGCGCTCTGAGGGGTCGTCGTGGCGAAGGGTGTAATGCACCGTGTTCAAGGTGCCTACCGAGGTATCCAGCGTCCCCGTCTCCACCAGATCAAAGTGCTTCAACTTAATACGCGGACCGTCAATGATGGAGAGGGAAATGCGCTCAGGGGGTGTCTCGGAGCCCAGCAGTTTCAAGCGCATTTGCTCTTGTTGACTGAGTCGGTCAAGGACGTCTGGAGACCAAGGATGCTCGGTCCACTCTTCTTTCTTGAGGCTGCGGATGGTGCCCTTCTGTTGGTCAAACAGCACCTCGCGCCGGCGATTACTGACGCCACCCAGTTGGTACACAAACTCTTCACCCACAATTTGATTCCCATTGAGTGAGAAATGAGAGTCCTCGTTGAGCTTGAGCAGAAAGGTTTTTCCAGCTTGACTCAGGTGAAACCGATCTTCGTCCCGGGTCAGACTGCGGTTGAGGGTGACCTTGATGCCCATCACCTTCGTCGTATAGGTGGCCTCATAGAGTGATAAGCCGCTTGCGTGTGAGGTCGAGAAACCCACGCCCATCAGCGCTAATCCGATCAGCGCGCTGGCCCACTTTATTTTGTATCGGTTCATGATGGCTCCCATTGCTGCCCGGTTGGCGGGACGAGCTTGTCGTCCAGATGCAATCTCCCCTGCTCAAATTGTAACCTGCCCGACAGGTGCCAATTGATGGCGGTGGGATAGATCTGATGCTCCACCTGCAGTACCCGCGCCGCGAGCGATTCCTCGTCGTCGTCTGGTTGTACTGCAACCTTTGCTTGTAAGATCGGCGGACCGCCGTCAAGTTCCCCTGTCACGTAGTGCACCGTCGCGCCAGCATGGGAATCACCCGCATCCAATGCTCGCTGGTGTGTATGCAGGCCGGGATAAAGCGGAAGCAGCGACGGGTGGATATTCATAAGCCGTCCTGCGAAGCGGGAGACAAAGCCCGGCGTCAAAATACGCATGAAGCCGGCCAAAACGACCAGATCGGGGGACTGGCTCTCGAGCACGCTGGCGAGATCCGCGTCGAATGCCTCGCGGCTCTCATAGGATTGATGGTCAATCAGCGCTGTTTGGATCGCAGCCTCTCGGGCGATATCCAGCCCGCCAGCCCCCGGTCGGTTGCTGATCACAATACCGACCTGGCCGCCCAGCGTGCCAGATTGGCTGGCCGCGAGTATCGATTGGAAGTTGGAGCCTCGTCCGGATAGGAGCACCGCGATGCGCTTGTTCAAGAGATGACCCTCAGCAGAGCTGGACGCCTGTCGCGGTCTCGCTAATACACCCCAGCTCCCACCCTGTAATGCCTTGATCCTGCAGCGCCCCTAGCGTGTCTTGGACCTCCGGCTCACTGACCACCAGAATCATGCCAATCCCGCAGTTAAATGTGCGCAGCATTTCCTGCTCGTCGATGTTGCCACTGTCCTGCAACCAGCTGAAAACAGGCGGAAATTGCCAGCTGGACAGGTGGATCATCGCCCCCAGTCCTGCAGGCAACACGCGCGGCAGATTCTCGAGAATACCGCCACCTGTGATGTGTGCCATCGCCTTAATGTCGATGACTTTTTGCAAGGCCATGAGAGGTCGATTGTAAATAGTGGTGGGCGTCAGCAGCGCTTCGCCCAGACTCATGTTGCCGCAGGGCTGAGCAACATCTGCTCCGGACATCTCCAGCACCTTTCGTATCAGGGAGTACCCGTTTGAGTGTGGGCCACTGGAGGGGAGGGCGATGAGGGCGTCGCCGGATTGAACGCGGCTACCGTCGATGATGTTGGCACGTTCCACGATGCCAACACAGAACCCGGCAAGGTCGTAATCTTCACCTTCGTACATCCCGGGCATCTCAGCGGTCTCACCACCAACCAGCGCGGCTCCCGCTAGTTCGCAGCCTTTGCCAATACCCGAGACCACCGCCGTCGCAACTTCCACATTGAGTTTGCCCGTGGCGTAGTAGTCCAAAAAGAACAGCGGTTCCGCGCCCACCACCGCGATATCATTGCTACACATAGCGACCAAATCGATACCGATGGTGTCGTGGATACCAAGGTCCATCGCCAGCTTCAGTTTGGTGCCGACGCCGTCGGTGCCTGAGACCAGTATGGGCTCCGCATACCCGGGCGGAATGGCACACATCGCGCCGAAGCCGCCCAGACCGGTCAGCACCTCGGGTCTGTGGGTGGCCCGACTGACCGATTTGATGCGCTCCACCAACGCATTGCCGGCGTCGATATCAACGCCGGCATCGCGGTAGGTGAGAGAGGGTTGCGAAGAGGATGAGTCCGTCATGGGCTGTTCTCGGCCAATGGAAGCGTGATAGTAATCTGCTGGCTTGACGCTGGAAAGCAAAGGCCGCGAGTTTGGTTGATAATGTCTCCAGAATTCCTGCAAAAGCAATGTAGCGAGGTGCAGAGGCGCGGTGCTGATCGCGAGGCTTAAAAGTGAACACCTGACCGTCCCGTCCCATCGGTGGCCGAAAGCCGTGGCGCTGTTGATCTGTTGGCTCATGGTCGGGATGAGCCTTGACCAGTCTGCCCGCGCCCAGGCGGCGGATATCGTCATCCGTATTCAAGTGCCCAATCGGAGTGAGCAAACCATGGATGAGGCTGCCAGGGCGGCATTCGAGCAGGCCTTGCTCAAGCGGTCTGGCGACAGAGCGCTCCTGGCGCATCCTGAGGTGAGAAGGACGCTGGCAGACGCTCGCTCTAATCTATCTCTTTATCAGTTCGAACGAACCGTGAGCGGCACGCGTTTTGTTGCGCACATCGACCCGATAATGATCGACGATCTCATCAAAGCAGCCAA
>WTHO01000147.1 GCA_011523115.1 Halieaceae bacterium
GTCCGGGAGCTGCCCCTCGCCGTTCGCCAATCGCTTGTATCGTTGCTCCAACGCCTGCTGCATCGCGGCATAGTCATCGCCCGCGGCGATATCCTTAATATTAAACTTGCGATAATCCGGCTTTCGCGCGCCGCTACCGTCGAATACCACACAGGAGGCTACCGTGGCCTCCCCCGAGCTATGACTGATATCAAAACACTCCATGCGCGTGGGGATGGTCTCCAGATCAAGGGCGCGTCTCAGTGACTCCAATCGACCGGCCATTGTCTGCCTACCCGCCAGAAACGACCGCAGGTTGTTCTGGGCGTTTTGCGCGGCCATTTGTAGCCAACGCGATCGGGCGTCGCGGACTTTATCCTTGATCACCACCTTGCGCCCCGATTCGGCACCCAGTGCTTCCTCTAGCAGCGCACCATCTGCCATCACATGGCTGGTGACAATTTCCTGAGGTATCTGCTGCTGGCCGGATAGATAAAACTGGGGTAGGAAGGCCTCAAGAATGGCCTCGGGCGATTCGTCGAGGCGAATCTGCGGGTAATAGCTGCGACTACCCAGCACCCGTGCTTCACGAACAAACAGCACTTGCACGCAGGCGTGTCCGTGCTCAGTGAATACCGCCATTAAATCCAGGTCCCCCCGGGTGCCTTCAATGTTCTGGGTGGCCTGTACGTTCTGGAGCTGGCTGATCTGGTCACGAATGTCAGCGGCCTTCTCATACTCCAGCTCAGCCGCCGCTGACTCCATGTCGTCGGCAAGTCGAGTCAGGAGATCTTGGGAGCGGCCATTCAAAAAGAGCACCGTCTTGTCGAGTTGCTCCTGATACTCCTCATCCGACACCAGCCCGACACAGGGCCCAGAGCAACGCCCGATCTGGTACTGCAGGCAGGGACGGGACCGATTACGGAAGTAGCTGTCGCGACACTGGCGTACCTTGAAGACCTTTTGCATGAGATGGAGCGTGGACCGCACCGCCCCTGCGCTGGGATAAGGCCCAAAGTACTCCCCTTTGCGTCGCTTGGTGCCTCGATGAAAGCTCAGTCGCGGCCAACGGTCATCTGAAGAAAGATAGATGTAGGGATAAGACTTATCGTCCTTCAATAAAATGTTGTACGGCGGGCGGTACTGCTTGATCAGATTGTGCTCGAGCAAGAGGGCGTCACGCTCGGTGGTAGTGACCGTGACCTCGATATTGGCAATGCGCGCCACCAATGCCATGGTCTTTGCTGACAAACCCGAAGCCCGGAAGTAACTGGTCACCCGGTTCTTCAGGTTTTTGGCCTTGCCTACATATAAGAGCTCACCTTGGCTGTCGAACATCTGATAGACGCCAGGCCGGGTGGTTAATTGTGCGAGGTAGGATTCGGCGTCAAAATCAGCCATCGTCGGCGCACCCCATCGACACGCCCATCACGATTGGCTCCAGTTCCAGCACGATGCCAAACGTCTCTTTGACACTCTCCGCGATCGCGTCCGACAGCGCCAGCCAGGGTGTTGCGAGGCGGGCGCCGCAGCCCTCGAGCACCAGCGCGTGGTCGGCAGATACACGCACACCCGCTTGCTCCCTGCCCCGCCAGCCCAATTGATCAATCAACCAGGCCGCAGAAATTTTGATCCTACCCTCCGGCGCAGCAAAGACGGGGAGTTCTGGGTAGTCGGCCCGGAGCTGAGCAAGGTCCTCCTCGGCAACGATCGGGTTTTTAAAAAAACTCCCGACATTGGGGGTAATCACCGGATCAGGTAGCCGCTCTCGACGAATCGCCATCACTGAAGCCAGCACCGCATCGTGGGTCGGTTCAGTCTCAGTCAATCGCGCACGCAACGACGGGTAATCCGCTTCGACCGGCGCATCGCGGGACAGCTCAAAATCCACCGCGGTAATAATCCAATCCTCACCTGCCGCATGCTTAAAAACGCTGTCACGATAACGAAAACCGCACTCATCTGGGGTCAGTACGGCGTGCCGCCCGGTGCGCCGGTGGGTGGCATGGACGCCATGGATCCACTGCGCAACTTCAACACCGTAGGCGCCAATATTCTGGATCGGCGCGGCCCCGACCGACCCGGGTATCAATGCCAAGTTGGCCAATCCGTGAAAGCCCTGATGATGACACCACAGCACCAAGCTGTGCCAATTCTCCCCTGCGCCCGCACGGAGCAAGATTTTTTGGCCATCATCCGAGATGACCTCCCGGCCCTCTATAGCCATCACAATCGTCGTGCCCGGCAGCGTGTCGTGGAGGATGACGTTACTCCCCTCCCCCAATACGCGGATAGCGGCGTCTTGCGGCGCGTCTCGGAGCAGACCATCAAGCTGGCCGCTCGAGGACACCGACACTAAATGCTCCGCCTCAGACATCAGCCTGAGCGTGTTTCGCGTACTTAAGTTGTCAGCGAGGCCCACGTTATCAGCCCCCTGATGCCATATGCGCCCGCACCGCCTCCAGATCGGCTTCTGTATCCACACCGGCGGGCACGGGCTTGGGTGCCAATTCGATCTGAATGTGCACGTCGTGTGCCAGTGCACGAAGTTGTTCGAGCGATTCGCTGAGCTCCAGAGACGCAGGCGGCCAGGTCACAAACTGCCTTAAAAAACCTGCACGATAGGCGTATAGGCCAACATGCCGAAACAGGGGCGCCGCCTCTCTCCCCGCAGCGTGAGCGGGTATGGCCGCGCGAGAGAAGTACAGCGCTCGACCGGTCTCACTCGCGACCACCTTAACGATGGACGGCTCGTCAGCGACGGCGCGATCCAGTGGCTCCATCAGCGTCGCAATATCCGCCGACGATGTCTCCGCCAGCATGGCCGCAACGCGTTGAATATTCTCAAGCGGCATCAGAGGTTCATCGCCCTGCAGATTCACGATCACGGTGTCATCGGGCCACGTCAACTGATCAACCACTTCGGCCAGGCGATCGGTACCCGAAGCATGATCCCCCCGGGTCATGGCAACCTGAGCACCGCGAGCGGTCATTTCATCGGCAATCCGTGAATCATCCGTCGCGATCACTACGTGTCTTGCCCCGGCTTGCATGGCTCGCTCCCACACCCAGGCCACCATCGGCTTGTCTGCAATGGGCAGTAACGCCTTGCCCGGCAGTCGTGTCGAGGCATATCTCGCAGGGATCACAATATCGAAGGTCATAGCGTTAGGACTCAGGGCCTGTTTCAGCGAGTGTCGCTGTCACTTTATCGAGCAACGATGGTGGCAGTGTCACCTCGATTTCCACCACCCATAGCCGCGCGTCGGCGTCATTGGGTAGCTTAATCGCATCCTTGCTCGTCATCAGTATCACCTCACCGGTCAGGGCATTGAGCGATGGTAGATCGAGCACCCCATGATCTGGCAGTGCGACTTCTCGAGGTTTGAGACCCTGAGCCCGCAGCATGTCGAAAAATTGCTGGGGCTGGCCCAGCCCGGTTACCGCCGTGACGTCTTGCTGAGCCCAGCTGTCCACACAGGCCTGCCATGATAAAACTTTGCCGGAAGCGAGATGTCGCGCCCTGATGGGGTGATAAGCAAAACCCCGGTCAGCATCGGGGCTGTTCCTTTCGAGAATCCAATCCACCGAAGCGAGCCTGTGTCCGGGCTCACGTAACGGGCCTGCTGGCAAAAGCCGGCCATTGCCCAAGCCACGATGGGCGTCCAGAACCACGATCTCCAGGTCTCGCGGCATGTTGTAGTGCTGTAAGCCGTCGTCCGAGAGGATCACATTGACATCACCCACAGCTACCAACTCTTCGAGCGCGCGCTGACGATCACTGCAGACACAGACCGGAATACCCAGCTCACGATGGATCAACAACGCCTCATCGCCGACCTCACGCGCAGAATCATGCTCAGTGACACGATGCAGGTCCGTGGCACGCTGCCCTTTATAGCCGCGACTCACGACCCCCACCCTGTATCCTTGATCGCTCAACCAGCGCGCCAAGGCAATGAGCACCGGTGTCTTACCTGTCCCGCCAACGGTCAGGCCACCCACCACAATCACGGTAACGCCGTCCGGAGTGCTCCGTTTGTCAGGCGCGCGGGTGCGTCTCGCGTTGACGACCCAACCGACGGGCCATGAGAGGGGGATCAACAACCACGACAGCGGCGAGTTCTCGTACCAAACGTCATTCAGCAGGCGCTCAATCACCGCGCGGACTGCGATCATGGCTCACCAAATCCCTGATGATAGAGGCTGGCATAGAGGCCGTTCTCGGCCATCAGTGATTCATGCGTTCCAGATGCGATGATGCGGCCGCCATCCATCACCACGATCAGATCCGCCCGCTCTACGGTTGACAGCCGGTGCGCGATGACCAGCGTCGTCCGTCCCGCCGCTGCCGTCTCGAGTGCGGACTGAATTGCCGCTTCGGATTCAGTATCAAGGGCCGATGTGGCCTCATCGAGTATGAGAATGGGCGCATTTTTCAACACTGCTCTCGCGATAGCCAAGCGCTGCCGCTGGCCTCCCGAAAGACCGTCACCGCCATCCCCCAACACCGTATCCAAACCCTGAGGAAGCGCCTCTACAAACTCCCGCGCCTGAGCCGTCTCCAGGACCTGCAGGAGCTGCGCATCGTCGATTCGGTCAAGTTGGCCAAACCCCACGTTGGCGCGAACAGTGTCACTGAATAACACCACACGCTGGGAGACGAGCGCGATCTGCCTTCGATAGTCGGCGAGTCGAAAAGCCTCGATCGGTTTACCGTCCAGTTTGATGCGCCCCGACGTTGGCGCATAGAAGCGACATAACAG
>WTHO01000216.1 GCA_011523115.1 Halieaceae bacterium
CACATAGAGGATGTCAAAGCCCGCATCGAGGGCGCGGCGCGTGGCCAGCCGTTGCCAGTGCAGTACCTCGTCAATGTCAGCGCCGGTCATTTTCTTCGGCCGTAGTTGTCCCATGAAGCCCACGTGCGTTGCGGCCCAGGAAATCCCGGAGGGAGAGAGTGGCGGTAGTCTTGAGGTGCGGTTCATCACCGCCGCGCCACCGTGCCACAACTCCACCGCGGCGAGACTGCCGTGGCGATGTATCACTTCGGTAGACAGCGCGTGGGAGGCAATGTCGGCGTCACTCCAGAGCCTGGCATAAGGCAGCGGTGAATCGTCTGAGCTGGGGTGGATCGAGACAGCGCCTGTGCTGACGACGCCCCAGCCGCCCTCTGCCTTTGTCTCGCGAAAGGCCGCCCGCACGCGCGGGTGGGTTTCTGTCATGCCGCTGGCATGGGGGACCTGATAAAAGCGGTTCGGCGCGGTCACGGGCCCGATCTGAACCGGCTCAAACAAGACCTGATGGCTGGGGTGGCAGGCGCTCAGATTGGCCTCAGTCACTGGTTGCGAGATGTTTTCTGATTTTCCCATAAGACGCGTCGATCACCTGTTCTGGGTGTCGGGCGATGCCAACACCGACCCCATGATTGTGAGGCCGACTGCAGCCACAGCACAACAGCCACCATACATCCAGAACACACCATCGTAGCTGCCCGTGGTGTCGCTGATATAGCCCGCCAAGGGTGCGCTGGTGGCGGTGATGGGGATATGCAGGGGGTTCATCACCCCCAGCGCACGACCCACGCTACCGGCGCCAAAGGCGCGCGCCGGCATGTTGGTCCAGATGGGTACCACGCCACCGTAACCCAGGCCCATCACAAACGCGCCGGCGACCAGACCGCTGTAATCCTGCACCAGCAAAAGGATCAACAGGCCGCTACTGAGAAAGCCGCAGATCAGATAGCCGCATCGCTGAATACCGAGTCGATCCATCAAGTGGCCAGTGAGCGCTTTGCCGCTGAAGGAGCAGACCGCGATGATGGAGTAGAGCAGGGCGGTGGACTGCCCCGTTACGCCAAGATCCTTCGCATGCAAACTGAGGTTTGCCAGCATGCCCAGCGTCACCGCCAACAATGTCCCGGAGACAACCATTTGTAACCAGAATATCTGACTCCTCAGTAGGTCGGGGATGCCCCAGTCTTTGGCGTCTGCGCTAAAGGCCGTTGTGTCGCCAGAGTCGGCCGCTGACGCGGGGGCATCTGGCTCGCCGCTCAGCCCCAGATCCGCGGGCTCATTGCGAAGCAACCAGTAAAAAATCGGAATGACCATGAAGCAGATACAACCGCCGATCATCAGACCCGTGCGCCAATCCCACTCGAGGAACAGCCACGTCATCAATGGCGGCACCAGGAAGCCGCCCATTGAACTGCCCGTCGCCGTAAGACCTAATGCCAACCCACGACGACGAATAAACCAACGGCTGACGAGGGCAGCACCGGGAATAGCCCCGATGAGCAGCACGCCCAGAGGAATCAGGCTGGCCCACACCACCCAGATGTGAAGCAGGGTGCCTGCCTGACTCAGGATCAAGAGCCCAAGCCCCATCGCCACCATGCCGATCATCATGAGATGCCGTATCGACCAGCGATCGATGAGAATGCCGGCGAGGGGTGACAAGAGGTTTGTGGCAACGGTCAGGCAGGTCTCGATGAGGTTGATCTGCGCCCTCGGGGCGCCGAATACATCCTCGAAGGTGGCGGTGTAGAGCCCGATGCTCCAAAACACGAAACCGCCCTGAATCAGTTGCCCGGAGGCGGTGGCAAAGACGATCCACCAGCCGGGGTAGATACCCCCCAGGCGCCCACTCGTTTCAGGCGGTGTGGTTGACGGATCCGGATAAGAGGACATGAATTGTTATTGTGTCCGACGGTCGCGAATTCCCCACCACCTTAGGCGCTTTGTGGCACCATGGCAAAGCCGGTCCCAGCCCAACGGAGCACACTATGCGCCCCCACAAAACCTTGCGCGGACACATCCATTACACCAGTAGCAAACCCGGTCGGGAGGGTGTTGAGCGAGGTCGTGAGTTCTTTACGATTACGGTGCATGGCGACGGGCGGCGCACCCTGCGCGCGCACTGTGAGATCGACGACGCGCCCAATGTGTTGCGGGACGTCACCCTCACGAAAAACAAGGAGTGGGACACCCTCGATGCGTTTGTTCGTCTCTCATTGGGTGACGAGCAGCAGGGCAGTAGCTGGTTTTATTTTGGTGACGAAGGCGCCGACTGTGAGGGCTGGACGCATGAACGGGGGCGTTTCTCAGAACACGAGGACTACGATGAACGCCCGGCAATTTTCGGGACACACCCTATTCAGGGGGATGCCTGGCATCTTGCGGTAATTGATCGCAGCGACGGCCCCGGGGTGCACACCTTTGATCGTTTTCTCATGACCTCTCTTGACCACCGCGGCGCGACTGGCCCATCGCTGGTCTGGCACGACCCCGGCATGATCATCGAGTTTGTTGGCGAAGAAACGATTACCGTCGGGGCCGGAACCTTTGATGCGCTGCACTTTTGCTACGGAGAACGGGGCAGCACGGCTCTCGGTTCCAATGAGACTAACGAGCACCCCCCGTATGAGGTATGGGTTACGGCAGATGGTGAGTTTGTGCTGCTCAAGGCGCAGGTCACGGGCTACATGATGACCCAGTATGAGCTGGTCTCGCTCGAAGTCCATGAGGGGGATGCCTAGCGGGGCCAGCACTCCCCAAGAGGGCACTTTGGCGAGCCGTTCCCCGGCGCCCGGTGAGTGAGCGCCGGTTCCTGAGCGAGCGGGCCGTTTGCGAGTGCTTCCTGCCCCGTTACGTTGAAAAATCGCCCAGGGCGCCCGGATTCACCAGTTCATCCGGGTCCAGTTCGGCTTTCAGTGCACTCAGGACGGCCCGCGTCTCGGGATTCAGGCTGGCCAGCATCGGATAGGTTTTACCGATCTGGTTACTGGCCGCACCGAATTCGGCGAATACGCCCACGATCGCACTGCGAATTTCGTCCACGAGTGCGCGCCCCTCAAGATTGGCCTCAGGTTCGGTCAGGCCCTCGAGAAATGCCTTCTCCGGGATCTGCCGGTGCACCGGCAACCACTCATCAAACCACCTGAGCACCGGCTCGTAGCTAAAAATGTGTTGGGCGATCGCAATGTAGAGGAAACTCATCGTGACCCCGGAAGCCGCCATCCGATCGCGGTAGGGGTCGATTGCGGCCTCGGTTGCCGCGATCAGACGTTCGGCATCGGAGTGGGGCACCTTGGCGTTGAGCGCGGCCCAGCGCTCTCCCTGTGAGCCTAAAATACCGTTCAGTGGTTCAAAGGGGTTGGCCCTCGCCGCTTTTGGGATGGTGTTGCTGATCTCCACGCCGCCGTATTCGAGTGCGAGATTGACCGCACCGCGCCGGTCATCGTTCACGCCGGCGGTAGACCGACCCGCGCAGACGCAGTGAAGCGTATAGACAGACCCCTCCACAAAGCGCCGGCCCGCTACCGCCATCTTCGCGCCTTCCCGGAGTCCTTTTAGTACGCTCGATTGAGCGCGAATCACGTTGCCCAGTCTCTCGATATCTTTCACTAGCGTGGCGGGGTCAAGGGAACGTTGGGTTGTGGCGGGGTCAAATAGGTAGACCTCCTCGCAGTAGCCACTGCGCCCGATGGCTGAGAGCGCGCGTATGGCTTCCTGCTGAGTGGCGAAGGCAAAGGAGGCGTATTCGGCTGCCTCGGGCAGGGGCATCATGCGCAGAGAGGCCACTGTTTTTACCCCAAGTGCCCCCGCATCGTGCACGAACAGCCCGGTGAGATCGGGCCCATACTGGCGAAAGCCCGGTCGGCCATTGTGGAAGGCGGCCTGACCGGTTCGGATGCGGCGACCAGAGCCGTCAATGACCTCCATACCAACCACAATGTCGGCGGCGCTGCCATAGCGCGCCGTTCCCATAAATAATGCCCCGTTCGACAGTCCACCCCCGACGGTCGCTCGGCTTCCCGAAAACGTGCCGAAGAAAGGCAGACGCAGGCCGCGGGGCGTCAGTGCCTCCCAGATCTGCTGCCAGGTCACGCCGGCCTCGACGGTAATCACCAGATCATCCTCATTGATGGAGATGATTCGGTTGAGCGCGCTGAGGTCGAGCATGACGGTATTGGCCTGCGTGGGCAGATAACCCCCCGTGTAGGACATGCCCCCGCCGCGTTGGGTGATCGCAAAACCCATGGAAGTGGCGATCTTCACAATGGACGGCACCTGTTGCACTTCGGCGGGTTTGATAACCAAAGCCGGTGGGGTGCCCTCCGCGTAGACATCGGAGCTGTAGAGGGGTACCTCCGACGCATCCGTCACCACAATGCTGCTATCGATGTCGTCCTGTATCCGCTCTCTGAGCAGATCGGTGGGTGTTATCTGAGACTGTGTCATCGTGTAGACCTTTGCCGATTGTTTATCTCATGCTGAGATCGGTAACGGGTTCATTGTGCAGAAAACGTCGCCACATTGCTTGAAAACAGGTCTCGAGTTCCCTGACTCGCGCCTCGTGGTTCATGAATGGACTCGCAATCAGGCTGGGGCGGGTCCGCGCTCGCAACGCATCAATCAACGCCGGATTTTGAATCCACTCAGCGGCGCGAGCCACGACCTCCTGATGGCTGGTTGTGACACACTCATCCAGACCGACAAGCCGGAGCGTGTTACCGCTGTAGGTTTGCATCGCGATGGGGGTGT
>WTHO01000222.1:0-1323 GCA_011523115.1 Halieaceae bacterium
CCGGTGCGGATATCAATCACATCAAATACAGCAGTGCCATCCTCGTAGGTCTTGACGGATTGCCCCGAGGAATAGCCGATACTCACTGACCGACCGTAAGTGCCGGCCGCGACGCCGCCATGCATCCCCTGCTCCTGACCGCTGACTTTCTGGGTCTGACGCTTGGTGACGTGATAGTTCACCCAAAAATCGGATTGCCCGCGGGCACCCTCTTTAAAGCCACGCTGCATTAACTCTTGACTTGCCGTATTGCGAACCCGCTGATCACTGCTGTTATAGCGGCGATACTGACTCTCTCTGGAGTTATGGTCGTCGTCATACCAGCGATAGGTTTTGTATTGAGCAAAAGGGAAGCTCTGATCAAAGTCGACCTCGTAGGTCGGTTTATCGGCGCAGCCAACAATCAGTCCACCAGCAAGGATCATCACAACCACCATGCGCAAGGCTGCACTCAGCGACTGCCAGCGTGGTTTGTATCTAACGCGCTTCATTAGAGATCTCCTGTCAACGATTGCGTCATCTGCCCGTTGTGTCAATCTGCGGGGCGGCTGAATTTAAGGCCGCCGTAGCATGGTACCCTCACTCCGACTCTGCCCGAAAGCTCACATCACTGTCAGCGACGAGCCAGGCGAACACGGCGAATGCTGCCACATTTTGATCAAGGGACCGCGCATCGAGCTTGTCTACCGTGTCATCAGCGGTGTGATGCAAGTCAAAATAGTCGCGGCCGTCCTGATGCAACCGGAGCGACGGCACCCCTGCCGCGATCAGCGGGTACATGTCCGGTCCGCCCCCCGGCTGGTCACTGCGCCCCGGCGCGATCCCGATGGGTGCCAGCAACCGGGCGATGTGCGCAAAAAGCGCGTCGCCTGCCTCAGACTGACTCGCGGCAGTCACTTTCCACACCCGGCCACCACCAAAATCACTCTCTGAGCCGATCACATGCTGATCCAGGTCGGCTGCGTGCCGATCCCGATAAGCAGAGGCCCCCAGCAACCCCACCTCCTCGGCGCCCCACAGAACCAACCGGATCGTGCGTCGCGGTGCGAGGCCTGCCTCCTTGATGAGTTCCAGTGCTGCCATGGTGATGCCCACACCAGCCCCGTCATCGATTGCGCCCGTGCCCAGATCCCAGCTGTCGAGATGTGCGCCGATGATCACGATTTCCTCGGGGCTCTCCCAACCCACCACTTCGGCAACAACGTTCCCGGATTCCGCGGCGGGGACTATCGAGCTGTCCACCCAGACCCGCACCTCAAGCACCTCTCCTTTTGCAGCAATGCGTTCAATCTGGTCAGCATCCGGATTTGACAGCGCCAGCGC
>WTHO01000222.1:1423-4668 GCA_011523115.1 Halieaceae bacterium
GGGATGCTCCGGTAATGAGCGCCTGGCGCTCCGCTAGCCAGACATTCGCGGCTTTAGTTTGGGCCTTTGTCGCCGCCATCACGCCCATATCAACCCGCGTACTCCCACTGTGACCGAGCGCAGCAATTTGCTCATAAAACCAATATTGGGTGGCAAACGCACCGACGGTTCGCACCAGCTTGATGCCGTTTAAAAAGCTCAAAGCTTTGGGCAACAACGACAGCTCAGACTCAAACCGAGGTAACTCAGCCAGCCCACGCAGTAATTGTGCAGGGGCATCAGTGACGACACATAACGGTCGGCCAATGCCAATCATGTCGGCACAACCCGTCTCGAGCGCCGCGTTCATCGCATCCAGACGACGCAAGCCCCCTGTCACCATAAGAGGGATATTCAACTCTTTGCGCATCGCCTCCGCAAAATCCACAAAGTAGGCCTCGCGCGCTCGTGTCGAGGCCGCGACAGACTGCTCCTCAACCGGCTCCATACCCTCCAGATTCAGTAATCGGGGCTGCTCGTAGGTGCCGCCGGACACTTCAATCAAATCCACACTCGCCTGCTCAAGCCATTTGGCCACCTGCAGACTCTCGTTGAAATCAAAACCGCCTCGTTGGAAGTCAGCGCTGTTGAGTTTGACCGAAATTGGGACTGTAGGACCCACCGCAGTCCGCACTCTTGCCACGCAAGACAATAGGAGCCGTGCCCTGTTCGCAAGCGAGCCCCCCCATTGATCCTCGCGCTGGTTGCTTCGCGGGCTCAGAAATTGCGATAGCAGATAGCCGTGGGCGGCATGCAGCTGAACGCCGGTAAAACCCGCATCCACAACGACGCGAGCGCACCGGGCGAAGCCTGCAATAACCGCCTCGATATCGTCTTCTGTCATGGGGTCCGGCTCCCCAAACTGACCACCGGGCAGTCCCAGCTTGACCGCGGAAGGCGCCTTGGGGTGAGGATTCACAATCTTCTGGCACTGTCGCCCAGCATGACTGATTTGCGCCCAGAAATGGTTTCCAGCGCGCGTCCCGGCGGCCGCCCAGGCCTCCAGTGAAGCCCGCATGGCCGCCGAGGGCTCGCCATCAATGATCACGTTACCCGGGCGTTCCAAATGGTCCCCATCAATTTGCACATTGCCGGACAACAGCAGTCCCGCTCCGCCATCGCTCCAGAGCCCATACAACTGATTGAGCGCAGGTGTGGGTTCACCGGCTGGGGTGGCAAGCCCTTCGGTCATGGCCGCCTTGCAGAGCCGGTTCGGAATTTCCGCGCCACACGGCAGGTTTAGGGGCGTGTCAATCATCTAATATATTTCCTCGATGGTCTGCGTATTACTCTGTTTTACATAATGTTTTAGGCTACCAATGCGCTCACCACAGGCCCACAGACTACCCGCCGCGTTGCGATGGAAAGCCTCGAGCCAGATAAATTGCCGGACTGTGCACAGAACGCCTCGCCAACACCGACGGGCGCAGACTACGGCAACTCCGCCCAGATTGAAACGCGCTATCCCATCCACGTGCACAGGGCCAATTACCATTTATCCTGAGCGCGGTTATGTGCGGTAATACCGTTAGGGGAACCCCGGCGACGGTGGTTGAGTCTGATTTCTGTATTAATCTGAAAAAATGGAGCCCTCATGATCACAACACGCCGTTTAGACTGGCTTGTCTTGGCACCGATCATCCTCTTCGGATGGCTTGTCTCTGCGGGTTCGTTGGCGCAAACGTTAACGGTTGAGGGCAAGGGGACCGTGCAGATCGCACCCGAATTTGCTCGTATGAGTGCCTCAGTCAGTCATACGGCTGAGACGGCGGCTGCTGCGCAAGCGGCGGCGGACCGCGTCATGACGAGACTTCTGGCGGGCGTAGATGCTCTCCCCGTGGCTGAAGACAGCATCGACGCTGGACAGATTCGTATTCAACCTCGGTATCGCTGGAACCCCCGCGCGGAAATGCAGGAATTTCAGGGCTACGAGGCGACTAGAGTACTGTCATTCAAGCTCACCTCACTCGACTCACTGGGAGAAGCGCTTGAGATGCTCTCTGAGCAGGGTGCGACGACAGTCGATGCGCCTCAATACGGTAGCGCCCAAAGCCCGGACGCTCGCAACCGGGCGCTCGCTATCGCCTACGCCAGGGCCCTGGCAGATGCAGAGATCCTGGCCAAAGCGGCCGGCCTCACGCTAGGGCACCCGGAGAACATTAGCACGGGGCCGCAACGCGCCCCTGTGTTCAGAGCAATGAATCGGGACGCGCCGGTAGCGATGTCGGCCGAAATGGCGCCACGCTATGAGCCGGGCCAATTATCGGTCTCTGCTTCGGTCTCTGTCATATTCACGGCGACCCCATAACGGACTTGGATTCGCCACCATCTGACCCTATTATTTGTAAAGACATTAACTCTGAGGGACGACACATCATGAGTGACAAACCCGTTTATTCCGCGGCAGCAGCTATGGACCCAGCGGCGAGCATTGCTACCGCGAACAAGATGCTGAGCAACACCTACTGGCTATTGGGTCTGACGCTGGCTTTCAGCGCACTGACCGCCACACTGGCTGTGGTCATGGACATGCCGCCCGTAATGGCACTTCCGTTGATCGTTGTGGGCTTTGTATTGCTGTTTGTGGTTCACAAAATGGCCGATTCAGCGAAGGGGCTACCCGCGATTTTCGCCTTCACCGGTGTCTGGGGCGCCTCTATCGGACCTATGCTGTCGATGTACCTCGCCCTCGAAAACGGGCCAACCATCGTGCTTCAAGCGTTGGCCGGCACGGCATTGATATTTTTCTCTCTGTCAGCTTATGCCCTGAACACGAAGAAGGATTTCTCCTACATGGGTGGCTTCCTCATGACGGGCATGATCGTGGTCATCGTCGCGGCCGTTGCCAATATATTTCTCGCGATCCCGGCTCTGTCACTGACAATATCAGCGGCGGTGGTCATGATCATGGCCGGCCTCATTTTGTTCGACACCAGCCGGATCATAAATGGGGGAGAGACAAACTATATTCGGGCGACAGTAGGTTTATATCTGAATATTTTTAACCTCTTTATCCACCTGCTTCACTTGATCGCCGTATTCACTGGCGGCGACGACTGAAACCAAGAGCGTCACATTGAAAGCCCCGGCCTTGCCGGGGTTTTTCATATTCAGACCATGGACATCTCGCTCATCATTCGCACGCACCCCGAGGACGACGAGCACCTATCGCTCGCCTTGAGATTTATCAACGCAGCGATTGCAGA
>WTHO01000173.1:0-3367 GCA_011523115.1 Halieaceae bacterium
TGTACTTATGGCAAACACCCAAAGCTTGGATCGGCCCGGTAGGAGAGGGCGATAGCGGTTCGGTTGTTAGCGAGATCGTTGATGCTTTTGCCGAACTCGATAATTTGCCGGCTCCGCCACTCGATACCTACACACCCGCGTTGGCAGAGCGTGTTCGCGAGTTTCAGCGTCTGGTGGGGCTGGAGGGTGACGGCGTTATGGATGCGCAGACCTGGCAGCTGCTCAGTGACCGTCTCGGGCGTGGCTTTACACTCAAGAAAGCGACCCGACTTGCATTGAATAAATCCGGGGGTGCCGAATGTCGCTGATTCTGGATGCGCTACGCCGGAGCGAGGGCGATGTGCCCGGCACTTTGGATCGGGCCCCTGTGGCGGAGCCGATGCGGGATTCCAACAAACGATGGATGTTCATTGTGGCGCTACTAGCGGGCGTTGCGGTGGGGGGTGTCGCGGTGATGCTTGGGTCTGATATTCAGAAGGATTCCGCGCCCACTGTCTCCAAAGAATCGGTCTCCACACAATCGGCCTCGCCCGGCGGGCACGCTGGTACCCCGACTGCCAGCCGGGCGGCGGCTGCTGGTACTGACGCCTCGGCCCGTGAGGACGATAGCGTCGATGTTATGGAGCCCTCCGCAGAGCACCGCGCTATGGGTGAAATCGGTGGTGCAATGGATGTGGGTGATGCATTGGATGTGGGTGGTGCAGTTGATGTGAAGGCTGCGAACGACGGCAGGATCGCTGAGTTGCACCGGCAAATGTGGAGCGACGCAGAGCAGATGCCGTCAGAGTTGCCTGAGTCCTCGTCGCTTAGTGACGCTGCACCGCAGCCCAATCAAGCACTGTCAGAGACCGAGGATGCGGCATCCCAGTCACTCGCCCCGCCCATCGACTTGGCGATGGCAATGCAGCAAGCGGCCCGGGCTGCCGGCGAGTCAACGCTTGTGCCCCACCCAGTGCCGCTGTTGGAGAACTTGTCCCAGCAACAGAAGGACCGGGTGCCGACCATCGTTTACAGCGATCACGTATTTGCAGCTGGCGACATCGCCTCAGTGGAGCTGAATGGCACACGGATGCTGGCAGGCCAACAAGCGGGTGGTATCGAGGTCGTGGAGATATTGACGGATAGCGTGATTTTGCGAGCGGGCGGGAGTGAGTTTCGCCTGCGAGCGCTGAACACGTGGGTCAATCTCTAGTTTGGTCCGCCTCATAGTTGAGCTTTGTCTCGGGTCTCACAGGCGGTGGCAAGGGGGCCCGTATCAGTTTTCAGCGCCGTCCTTATTTGGCGCCGGAGGAGGACCGAACAGGAAGCGACTCATCGCCTGATAGACCTCGCGCTGACGGAGAAAAGGTTTTAGCCAGGGGGCGATCACCCGATTTGAGAATAGCGGCACGTTGGCGCCCGTATGCTCCTCGCTAAAGCCATTGTTTGTCGCATAGTTAATTCGCAGCATGCCGCCCTCCGGTGTGCGCACACGTGCCGTTCGCCCCGGCGAGTAGAGCGGGATGGGGTAGCGGGCATAAAGCGAAGGCTCGGGCAGAATCTGCGCGGCCTGCGCATGATCTGCCGTTACGATGATGGCCGTGTCCGGGTGGCTATCGGCAAAATTCATCGCCAGAGCAAGGGTCTCTTCCAGCTGCTCAATCTCACCGATCGACCCACATGGATTCCTTTCATGGGATTGCTTGTCGATCGACGCCGACTCAATCATCAGGAAGAAACCGCGGGGGTTATCAAACGCCAGTTGGTGGAGCGCCGCGCGGCTCATGGCCGCGAGGGAGGGCGTGTCTGCGTAGTCGGGGTTAAGCTCGCAGTTCATGGGCTCGGGCTCGGTGACCTCCCCGAGATAATCCGAGATGTGGTGCAGCCAGCTGACCTGGGGCGACTCTGCCACCCGGGCTTTGGTGCCACGCCAGCGTACCTCCAATGTTTCATCGTCGAAGGCCCCGAGTAAACGCTGAGGAGCAGAAAGCGCCTCTAGCTGGGTGTCTCGGTCTATGATGAGAAAACCCTCACTTAATGCTAATTCCGCCACTGTGTTGCCGTCCACCGTCTGCTGACGAAGGAATTTTTCCCCTCCTCCCAGCAAAACCTGTGCGCCACTGGTAACCAGTTGCTCAACAATTGACCCGGGGCCGCTGTTCTCCAGTGCATCGGTGGGGCAGGCAGGGAGTGCAATGCCGTAGTAGGTGCTGCCAAGGATTTCCTCTGGGCCCTCGCAGCTTCTGGCTGAAACATGCGAGAGAAAAGCCGCAGGGGTCGCGTCTGTCAGCGAGGACGTGGTGACCAATCCAACCCGAAGCCCCGCCGAGAGCGCAGCCTCAGCAATTGTGGGGAGGTCGTTATCCTCAATATCGGTAGCGATACGACCAATGCTCGTGACGGCTCCCGTGGCTAGAGCGGTCGCGGTATTCGCGGAATCGGCGACGTAGCGTGGCTCACCTTGGGGGGAAAGGGTCTCGACCTGTACCGACGCGCGGAATGGAAGCTGATCCATGCGGAGTTCGCCGCTCATGCCCGCGAGATAATTGCGTCCCATGGTGACATGTTGATCATCCAGACCATCGCCGATAATCAAGATCATGTTCTTCGGCGCCGCGAGCACATGCGGGCACCCTCCAGTACAGAGAAACACAAACATCAGGGTGATGTGAAGGCGCATAGAAGAGAGATGTCCGCCGGGGGTGCGCCGAGCATAATCTGCAACGATGGCATTCTCAATCTCAAACAGGGCAGGGGTTTGGGCTTGGACCCCCGGCTGTGGCACACTCTCGGCTCCGCGATATCAACCCCAAGGAAACGCCCCCATGTCTGGAAAAGCCAGCCGCCTGTTCTGTGCCCTAACGTTACCCACTCTGATCAGTGCTCCTGTGATGGCAGATACGATCTCAGGTGGAGATACCGCCTGGATTTTGACTTCGACCGCGCTGGTGTTATTCATGACGATCCCGGGTTTGTCTCTGTTTTACGCGGGGCTCGTGCGCGTCAAGAATGTGCTGTCAGTGTTAATGCAGTGCTTTGCGCTGACGGCGCTGATGTCAGTGCTCTGGTTTGTGGCGGGCTACACGCTGGCATTTGGCTCCTCAGGGGTTGAGCAGGGCCCATTCATCGGCGATCTGGGGAACCTCTTTCTGGCTAAAGTCAGTATGGACAGTGTCAGCGGATCGATTCCCGAAACGCTGTTCGTCATGTTTCAACTCACATTTGCGGTCATCACCCCGGCATTGATCGTTGGGGGCTTTGCTGAGCGAATGCGATTTTCCGCGATGCTGGTATTCAGCTCGCTCTGGTTGCTCGTCGTTTATGCGCCCGTCTGTCATTGGGTATGGGGCGGCGGATGGCTCGGTAATATGGGATTGCAGGATTTTGC
>WTHO01000173.1:3467-17187 GCA_011523115.1 Halieaceae bacterium
GCTTGTGGTTCGCTGGCATGGATGACGATGGAGTGGTTACGACATGGAAAGCCCTCCGTATTGGGTATCGTGACAGGGATGGTGGCCGGTTTGGGTACTATCACCCCCGCCTCGGGTTCAGTGGGCCCAGCGGGCGCCGTGGTGATTGGTCTGTCTGCAGGCGTTATTTGCTACTTTGCAACGATCACGCTGAAAAACCGCTTGGGTGTCGACGACAGCCTGGACGTATTCCCGGTCCATGGCGTGGGAGGCATGCTTGGCCTGTTGATGGCAGGCATTTTTTGCTCACCCTCGCTGGGTCTCTTCAGCGGCAACGGCTTTTCAGACGGTATTGATGGAATAGGCGGTCAGCTGGGGGTTCAGCTAACGGGTATTGTGGCAACGTTTGTCTACACCGCCGTGATCAGCTGGATCTTATTGCGTGTTGTGAATGTCTTTGTGCCACTGAGAGTGGACCAGGAGGATGAGACGGCAGGCCTTGATATCGTGCTGCACGACGAGCGTGGCTACGATCTGTAACGGCGCAGCCTCACTGCAATCGCGCAGCTTGGCTGTAAAGGCCCAGCCTACCAGTTAGTTCGCCCTGAGCTGCACAGAGACGCCAAGTTGTGCCATGGCGTCCGCGCCCTGTTCGATTTCCCAAATGGTGAGCGGGTGGTCCGTGCCCCAGCTCTCAGGGTAGCTCAGGGTGAGAGATTGCTGGTCTACGCAGACACTGAGGTCGGGGATTTCCTCAAGCGCCTCGACGTGTTTCAGAATCACGGCAAGGCGCAGTAGCACGATCATTCTGGCCACGCTTTCCCGTTTTCTTTTGGCTACGGAGTCGAGCAGGCTGGCCCGCAGCCTTCCTTTGAGTCCGGCAATCAGCGTCGCCATGATTTCCTGATCTTGCTGGGCGAAGCCGGGTAGGTCGGTGTTGAGGACGAGATAAGCCGAGTGTTGGGAGTAGTTTTTTTGCGAAATGGCCACGCCGATCTCATGTAGCGCGCCGGCCCACTTCAGCAAATCGATGTCGGAGTCCTGTAATTGCCAAGGCGAACGGGTGGCGTCCGCGAGCAAGCCCACCCGTTGAGTGACCATGTCAGCGATTTTTTGATCCACCGAATACCGTTTCTGCATGGCGGAGATGCTGCGAAGACGCACGTCCTCATGGCTGAAACGCCCGATCAGGTCATAAATCACGCCCTCTCGCAGCGCTCCGGCAGAAGTACGCATCTCTGAGATTTGCAGGCCGTCAAAAATACCCATGGTGATGGCAAGCCCCGCCGTCACGACACCTTTGCGTGTCTCGCTGAGTCCCGGTAGTTCGATATCGTCGATGTGGCGGAATTCGAGCAGAATCTTTCGCAATTCGGTCAAGCTATCGCGATCGATACCGGCTTCACGCCATCCTGCGGTGGTGATCAGTGTCTCAATGGCACGGAGCGTGCCAGAGGAGCCAACCGCGTCTTGCCACAGTGCCCGGTGATAGTTTCGCTTGATGTGCGACACCTCTATGCGGGCTCTATGGTAAGCAGAGTCAAAGCGCTCTTTCGTGATCTTGCCATCCGGGAAAAACGCCTCTCCATAAGAGACACATCCCATTTGCAGGCTCTCGAGTTTTACCGGTTCAAACCGTTGCCCCAAAATAAATTCGGTGCTGCCGCCGCCAATGTCTACCACGAGCCGAGTGTCCTCATCGTCAGATAGGGAATGGGCGACACCGAGGTAAACCAAACGAGCTTCCTCACGGCCATAGATGACATCAATGGGTGCTCCCAAAACCTGCTCCGCCGGCTCAATGAACTCTTGACGATTTTTTGCGCGGCGCAGCGCGTTGGTGCCAACTACGCGGATTTTGGCGGGGGCAGTGCTATCTATCAGTTGCTTGAAGCGCTCGAGGCACTCCAAGCCCCGAGTGATCGCAGCCGGTGAGAGGGTGGCTTGCGCGGATGTTTCTCCAAGCTGAACCTTTTCGGCAAGGGTGTGCACCGGGCGCAGTTCACCAAAGTCAGATTTCGCGATGATCAGGTGAAACGAATTACTCCCGAGGTCAATCGCACAAAGTAACGCATCCTGATTGTTTATCTGTTCACTCAATGATGAATTGTCTCGGACTCGATAGTGTTAGGCGGACGCCGCTCACGATGATACATAGTGTTTCGGCACGCGCCCGGTAAGCCTCGTCATTAGCTCATAGCCAATGGTGCCAGAGTGAGCCGCGACCTCATCAACCCTTGGCGCATCGCCCCAGAGCACGACGGGCGCTCCTGGCTCGACTGTGTCGATATCGGTGACGTCGACGGTGATCATATCCATTGAAACTCTCCCTGCTAGCGGCACGACCTGACCGGAGACCACTACGGGCGTGCCGTCGGCGGCAGCCCAGGGATAGCCGTCGCCATAGCCCACGGGGATCGTGGCGATTTTGCTGTCTTTCTCCGCCACCCAGCGAGCCCCGTAGCCGACGGCCTCGCCTCGCTTGACGTGCCTCACTGCGAGCACGCGACTACTCAGTTGCATCGCAGGTAGCAACTCACTGTCGAGGGGGTCATTCCCTATCCGGCCACCGTACAGTGCGTAACCCACTCGGACCCAGTGGCTGCGCCCGGTGATGCCATGGCGAGTCGCTGCGGAATTATGCAGGCTGGCGGTATCGCACAAGTCTGCACAGTGACTATTCCATTGTCGAATCTGGCCTTGCGTTATGTCAGATTCAGGTGATTCCGCAGAGGCGAGATGCGACATGATTGTCATGTTCTGGATCTGCGCTTCGCCAAGGCATTGCTTGACGTCTGCAAGTTGCGATGGCGGAAATCCCAGCCGATGCATGCCAGTATCGACTTTAATCCATGCGTGTTTCAGTGGGTTGTCGAGTTTGGTGCACCATTCGAGTTGCTCCGCTTGATGCAGGACGGGCCAAAGGTCGAGCTTGCTTGATAGAGAGAGTTCGCTCGGCGTATGCGGGCCCTCCAGGACGAGGACAGGAGCAGCAATGCCAGACTCTCGGAGCTCGACGGCCTCCTCAGTAAAGGCAACCGCAAAAGCGTCGACCGTATCTTCTATGTGGGTGGCGACCCGCGCCGCACCATGGCCATAGGCATTCGCTTTTACGACGGCTATGAGTTTTTGTGAGCCGGCACTTTTCTTGAGCGACCGCAGATTAGCATCGATGGCGGACAGGTTGATCTCGATCGAAGTGGATCGGGACATCAGAAATCACTAAAGCGATATTGCTGAAACAAAGACTGCGCCGCTTCCCATCGGGGTCCGGGTACACCTTCGTTGATGGCGACGCCATTCAGTTTGACGACCGGGGCCAACTCTTTGGTAGATGAGCTTAGCCAGATCTCCTCCGCTTTCAGCACTTCTTCAAGATGCACAGGTCGCGTTTCGATCGTCCAGTCGGTGTAGCGCTGTAGTAATTCGATGCACTGTCGGCGAGTCACGCCGGGGAGGATCTGATGATCCAGCTCCGGGGTGAGAATGGCGCCGCCTGACACAATAAATACGTTACAGGCAGCGGCTTCGGTCAGCTCCTCGCGCTCGTTGAAGAGTAAAACTTCCTCAGCGCCGTCCTCGACTGCCTCCATCATATGCAGGACATTACCCAGCAGTGCCGTGGATTTGATGTGGCAACGCTCCCAGCGTTTGTCTGGCTTGGTGACGGCAGTAAAGCAGCTGGCCGTGTCTGTTGAGCCGTCAGAAGGTTCACTGATGGGGAACGTATAGGCGAAAACTGTTGGCTGGCAGTGTTCCGGAAAAGCGTGCTGTCGCTTCATGGTTGGCCCACGGGTGATTTGCAGATACACGCCGAGATTACCGCCCCCGTTTTTCTGAACGAGGGTTAGCAGCATTTCCAATAAGTCCGCTTCACTGTGCGGTGATGTGAGTGCGATACCGCTCAGGGAATGATTGAGACGTTCCAGATGGTACGGCATGGCCACGAGCTGCCCTTCATAGCAGGGTATCACCTCATAAACACCGTCTCCAAAGAGGAAGCCGCGGTCCATCGGTGAAATCTTCGCTTCGGATAAAGGGGTAAATGAGCCGTTCAAGTAGGCGATGCTCATGATGCTTCTCCCTCGGTGAACGCTCGGCGGATGTCCGTCAACAGAAGGCTCGTTTTCTCGCGGGTAAATCCATCCTCCGTCGGCGTTGCCTCGCGGGTTACGCCGTCGAGGGCGCCCTGACTCACGAGATAGTCAAGGTCAGTTGCGAACTCGTCCGACTCTGGGAGGTGATCGCCGGAAAGCCATGTGGTCATGCCGCATAACGCATAGGCACCCCAGTTGGACACGTCAGCGACAATGAGTTCAGAGCAGGTACTGACTGCCGGCCTGATATTCAGTTTCGATAAGCTCGACAGCACGTTCCCCATACCAATCTCGTTTCCCCCGTCCCCTATCGCTATGGTAGGGCAGGGAGCGAACACAAGGTAGGGTTCTGCAATGCCGCAGTGTGAAGTGATGTCTTCACCGCTCATGTTGTAGTACCTGCCGTCCGCCGCCATCCCCGGGCGCTCGATACTGATCACCAGCCCTGGGGGTGCCTCCCGATACAGGGCTTCCGCTGTTTTTGAGACGGTTTCGAAACTCTTGCCCGCAATCGATCTGCACACGAATCGATCCTGCAGCGCCCCGGCGATGACGGTATCGGTGATGATGACAGCTTGGTGCCCCATTTTTTCGCACAGGCGATAGAGCGCAAAGGCCCCTGCGGGACCATCGGTCTCAAAGGTATCATTTACCGGAAATCCAGTGACGATATAGACAGGCCCGGAGCAGTCAAGCAAATACTCTGCGGCACGAAGGAGATAGCCGGGCTCAAGCGCTTCGCGAATCTCGGCCATGAAGCGATGGTTCTCGCGGATAAGCAGTGTCTCCACGGTACGGGATACGGCAATGGCCTCAGCTTTGCTCATCGCAGCCTCGTCTCCAGATAGTGTTGTTCCAACCACGCAATGCGATCCGCCTCCTGAGGGGTGCATGGCGCGAATCTGACTCGTTGACCGGGTCTCGCTTGAGCCAGCCTTCGGCAGTCGCTGCGAATAACCGCCCCGGGTTTTGGGTAGCCGCCGACAGTTTGTCGATCGTTGAGCAGCACGATGGGGTTCCCGTCGCCCGGTAATTGTATCGCGCCGTAGCAGGTGGCTTCTGAAAGCAGGGAAGTGACTCCGGTATTGACCGGGTCTCCAGACAGTGCCACGCCCATTCGATTCGCTCTCGAAGTCACTTTGAATTCACTCTCCAGCAACGAGCTCATAGCTTGCTCGGTGAGCAGCTCGTATTGAAAGCCGGGCACGAATCTGAGCATGAGAGTTGGAGCACTCTCGGGTAAGGGGAGGCTTGCGATTGACGCGATCACGTCGCTATTGGCAGACCCGATGGGCAGTTGATCTCCGTCTCGCAAGTAAGTGCCGGCAAGACCACCGATGCCCTCCCTGACTGAGGTGCTGCGGCTATCGAAAACGGCCGGTGTGGCGATGCCGCCTGAGACATGGAGATAGCTATAGACTCCATGGGAGCGAGCCTTAATGCTGACGCGTTGGCCAGCACCGATTTTAAGCACTTCTGTATCGCAAGCCGGTGCCCCATCGACCCACAGGCTAACCGGTGCTCCAGTTACTGCGATGAGGCACGACGAGCCGGGTGTCACCTCCGTGTTTGCGTAAGCCATTTCAATGGCCGCTTCGTCCTGAGTGTGTCCGAGCAGATGCTGACCGCTGACGAGTGCAGGGTGATCCATGGCGCCGGAGGGAGGCAAGCCCAATTGCAGCGTGCCAATGCGGCCACTGTCCTGCACTGTTGACGCGGCGCCTGCGCGATTGATGTGCAATACGGTCATACTGAACCGCCCAAAGCGCGAAATTCGGACTCGCTCACGGGCTCAAAGCGGACGGAGTCACCGATAGTCAGGAGCGCGGGGGGGGACGCCTTCAGGTTGAATAGCCTGAGTGGGCAACTGCCAATCAATCGCCAGCCGCCCGGTGACGGTCCGGGATAGACTGCGGTTTGTTGATCCGCCAGGGCAACCGATCCCGCCGAGACTTCCGATCGAGGTGTCGCCAGTCGCGGCACAGCCAATTTTGGTGAGGTCGTGCCGAGGTAGCAGAATCCCGGCGCAAATCCCGTAGCGTAGGCAAAATAGGTGGGGTCGCTGTGCAGATCGATAACCGTATCGACGCTGAGCGCGTTCTCCTCTGCGAGCCACTCCAGATCAGGGGCAACGCTCGGGTGATACCACACCGGTAGCACGACGACGGGTCGCGCGGCGAGTTGCGCCAGAAAAGCCTCATCAGTATCGGCGCCAGCGCTTTCCTGTAGCCAGGCAGTGGCGCGATCTCGCTCGATATTGTGTGGTTCGAAAAACAAGGTCAGCGTTGTATAACCAACTACGCTATCTATCAGTTCTGTGCCAAAGCGTTGCCTTGCCGAGTGTTGTATCGAAAGAAGCTTGCTGGTGAGAGCCTCATGCGGCTCTCCACTGAAGACGAGCCTTATTCCGCACTCGCCTGCCGGACCGATTTCGAACACCTACTCTAGACCGTCCATCGCCTGGCGGATGGCAGTGATCATTTCTACTGCACCGGGAGTATCGCTGTGGACGCAGAGCGTGTCTGCGCTCACCGGGATCCGTTTGCCCCGAGGTGTGCGCAGATTGTTTTTCGCGATCGCGATGGCCTGATTGGCGGCGTCGAATGGGTTCAGCAGTGCCCCCGGTTTCTCTCTGCCAAGCAGCAGGCCTCGACTGGTATAGCCCCTGTCTGCGAACGCTTCATACCGCAGGTTGAGTCCGTGCTCTACAGCCAACTGTTGGGTTTTACGGTCTCTGGGTGTAGCCAGCACCACCAGTTCAAGATCGGCATGCCAACTCGCGACGGCACTCATGATGTCGTTCAGAATCAGGGAATCAGCCAGCATGGCGTGGTACAGCGCACCGTGGGGTTTGACATAGGTCACCCTGGTGCCATGAGCGCGAGCGATACCATCAAGCGCGCCGATCTGGTAATGCACGAGGTCGACGAGTTCCTGTCCGCTGAGTGCCATGGCCCGTCGCCCGAAGCCTTGCTTGTCGGGGTATGAGACGTGAGCCCCGATTTCGGTGCGATGCCGTTTTGCTAACTCCACGCAGGCGCGCATAGTGCTGGGGTCGCCCGCATGACCTCCGCAGGCAACATTAGCCGCGTCAATCAGAGGCATGATGTTCCGGTCGTCGCCCATCTTCCAAGGGCCAAACCCTTCGCCCAAGTCGCAGTTCAAGGTCAGTTTTCTTGTCATCGATCTTCAGCCAAATCAACGTTTTTCAAATCGGTCACCAGCATGTGGCCCGGCTCATGAGTCATGGCCAGCGCCGGTTGCGCATTTTCAAGTGCAACCTGTGGTGTGACGCCACAGGCCCAGAACACCGGGACATCATCCTCGTTCAGGGACACAGGATCTCCAAAATCGGGCTGGCTCAGATCTTCTATTCCAAGCTGACTGGCATCGCCGAAATGGATTGGGGCACCGTGCACGGACGGGTAGCGGGAACAAATTTGAATGGCTTCGATCGCCTGTGCCGGAGGCATGGGGCGCATGCTCACCACCATTTTAGCCGTGAAAATACCGGCGGGTGTGCAGTCGAGGTTGGTGCGGAACATGGGGACATTCACGCCCTCGCTAATATTGCGGACTTCAATGCCCGCGTTTAACAGCGCCTCCTCAAAAGAAAATGAGCAACCAAGCGCAAAAGCCACAAAGTCATCGCGCCACAGCTCAGCAATATGCAAGCGGTGCTCGGCGAGCGCGCCTTTCTGCCATATACGATAGCGTGGAATGTCGTAACGAATATCGATGTTGGTTCCCAGCGCCGGCAGACTGGGGTCCCCCGGTGTCGGGCTGGTGGCAAGAAGAGGGCAAGGTTTTGGGTTCAGCCGACAAAATTCCTCGAAACTCTTCGCGATATCCGCGGGCAAAATGACGATATTGCATTGCACGTACCCACGAGCGGCACCGGACGTGGGTTCCGTGAAGGCAGACGTTCGGCACAGCGCTCTAACTTGCTCTCCGGACATCGACTCTGCTACGGCTACCATCTTGGTCTCGAGCTTGTATAGTGAGGTCAAATCATACGCTCAATAAAGAGAGAGACGCTATGCCGCATTTTTCTGCCTTCGCCGCTGAAACGCCGGATCGCCCTGCCTACATCATGGCCAATACGGGGCAGGTGGTGACCTATGCCGAGCTGGACCGTCGGTCGAATCAGGTGGCGCATCTGTTGCGCGCATCGGGGGTCAAGCGCGGAGACCATATAGCGATGATGATGAAGAACTGCGCAGAATTTTTGCAGGTTGCCCAGGGCGCGCTGCGCGCCGGCATCATTTTTACCCCCATCAGTACTCATTTGAAGCAGGAGGAGACGGCCTACATCATCACCAACTGCAAGGCGAAACTGTTTGTTGCCTCGGCGGCTTTGTCGGAGGTGGCCATTGAAGCGGCTGCGGCATCAGGTGGTTTGAGCCGGTGTTTGTCGGTCGGCGGACACATAGACGGATTCGAGCCGCTGGATGAGCAGTTGGCCGCCTTGCCTATTACCCCCATCGAGGATGAGTTTTTGGGGGCGCCAATGCTGTATTCGTCGGGGACCACGGGCAAGCCCAAGGGGGTTTACTGGGAGCCTCACGCAGAGAGTATCCACACGGAACACCCAATGTCAGGCAGTGTGGGTGCTTTTTTCGGCTTCGGGGTCGATACCGTCTATCTGTCGCCAGCGCCGCTTTATCATGCGGCACCCTTGCACTACAACATCATGGTGCTGGGCTTGGGTGGCACCTCTTTGATTATGGAGCACTTTGACCCCGAGCAATCCCTCGCGCTGATCGAGCGATATAAGGCCACTCACAGCCAGTGGGTCCCGATCATGTTCGTGAGAATGCTGAAGCTCCCCGAGAGCGCCCGAGCCCAGTATGACCTGAGCTCCATGAAATGCGCGATCCACGCCGCTGCGCCCTGCCCGATAGACGTGAAAGAGGCGATGATTAATTGGTGGGGGCCCGTTATTGTCGAATACTACTCCGGCAGTGAAGGCAACGGTTTTACCATCATTGATTCGGCAAATTGGCTTACCCACAAGGGTTCAGTGGGCCAGGCCCTTATCGGCGAGCCAAAAATCCTTGGTGAGGACGGTGAGGTGCTGGGCCCTGGAGAGGTGGGCGACGTTTACTTTGCCAACAGCCGGCCGTTTGAGTACTTCGACGAGCCCGAGAAAACGAAGAGCGCATTCAACGAGCATGGTTGGAGCACCATGGGAGACGTGGGCTACCTCGACGAGGAGGGGTTTCTCTATCTCACAGATCGCAAGAATTTCACGATTATTACCGGTGGGGTGAATGTTTATCCCGCAGAGATCGAAGGTCTGCTGATTTCACATGAGAAGGTTGCCGATGTGGCGGTGTTTGGTATTCCGCACCCCGAATTCGGTGAAGAGGTGATGGCGGTGGTGCAGCCGCTGGATTGGGCTCATGCTAATGCTGACACCGAAGCGGAACTGATCGAGTGGATGCGGGAACGTCTGTCCAGCGTAAAGGTCCCGAGAAAGGTCGATTTTCTGGAGCAACTCCCACGAATGGACAATGGCAAGCTGTATAAGCGTCACCTGCAGGATGCTTATCGCGAGGCAGTGTGACTTTCTGCGCTGTCAAGCTACCCCATTGCACAGTGACCCTTTATGCTGATGGCTTCGTAAGGAACCTAACCGACGGCGAGTCAAGGAGCGGTAATTGACGAGCAAAGCTGAGTTGCGGCGACTTCAAGATGACATGGATGTTGCCGAATCCTACGACGACTGGCTCCTAGCAGCCCGGGCTCACGATGCGCTGACTGGCAAAGCAGAATGGCGCCAGGAAGAGCCCTCTGAGCTCTACGATCACGCCCAAATTCGGTATCGCTTGGACAGGCTCAAGAAGTTTCGCAAGCAACAGGATTGGCAGGGGCTGCTCTACGCCCTGAATGAGGGCATCCACGGCAACATGGGGGGAATGGGTAAAAGCGTTCTCTACCGGCAGGCCAAGTCGGGAACGAAAGTACTGGTCGAGCAGTACATTCAGGAAATAGACGATGCTTTGAGGCTCCTCGCCGAGTTGCCAGAGGAGATCATACCCACCCAGCAAAAGCTCGATTTTTTCTATCGTAGCAATGTCTGTTACGGCCGGTCTGCTCTTATGCTCAGTGGCGGGGGAGTGCTCGGGTTTCTCCACGTCGGCGTCGTGAGCGAGTTGCTTCGACATGGGCTGTTACCGAGAGTGATTTCCGGCTCAAGCGCGGGCTCCATCGTAGCAGCGGCGCTGGCCGCCTACACTGATGAAGAAATGGCAGAGCTGGACCTGATTGGTCTCTTGGAGTCGGGGGAGGAAGAGGGCAGGGGCGTCATCCGGCAGTTTGTGTCGCTGTTGGGCAGTCGATTGACTGCAGAAGATACCGAGCAATTGATCTCCGCCACGATTCCCGACCTCACTTTTGCCGAGGCTTATGCCAAGACGGGACGTCAGGTCAGTATTACCGTTGCGCCAGCGGAGCCCCATCAGCGCTCCCGGCTACTGAATGCCGTGTCATCACCCAATGTGTATTTGCGATCTGCAGCAATGGCCTCGTGTGCTATTCCGGGTGTCTTTCCTGCGGTGATGTTGCAGGCCAAGAATGAGAAGGGGGAAGCGCAGCCCTATCTCCCGGCACGGCGCTGGGTAGATGGGTCTGTGGCCGATGACCTGCCAGCGAAACGTTTATCTCGCCTCTTCTCGACCAACCATTACATCGTCAGCATGGTGAATCCGATAGCACGTGCATTTCTGCCGCGAGACGAGCGGGTTCGACCTCTTAGGCAGGCCGCGACGTCCCTGGGGATGGGGATAGGGAGGGAGGTGCTGAATTTCTATCGGGGCGTTGCAAAAAGATACGGCGATAATTGGCCTAAATTCAATATGATGATGCACAGTGTTCATGCACTGCTGGATCAAGAATATTCCGGCGACATCAACATCGTTCCGAAGTTTCGATTCCAAAATCCGCTCAATCTGATCAGCCAGCCGACGGAGGCGGAGCTACGCCAGTTGGTGAAGGAGGGTGAGCGCGCTACCTACAGCCGGATCGAGCCGATCCGGCGGTGCACGCAAATATCCAGAACGCTGGAAGAGATCTTGCACCGCTTCGAATATGGGGATTTGAGGCCTGCCCCTGGAACTTACCGTCGACCCAAGAGCTCGCGACGACGCCCGCCCCCCACCGCCGCCCAAAAAAGGGCCCTGAAAGCAGAGACCGCTGCGCGAGCGGGCAAGTCCGGGCGCGCTGCTGCGTCTCAGCGTGCTGCGAACTCGGCCGCCACGGCGAGGAAAAAGCGATCGGTTGCGTGACGGCAGCCGGCTTCTGAGGCCAAGACTGCTCTACGGGATGCAGGCCGCGCCCAGGGCTGCGAGCGGCCCAACCATGATCGCGCGGCTGTCCGCCTCTGCGCTGGAGGCTGTCCCTATCTGTGCGCGCTTTTTAATGCCCTGCAAAATCGCCGCTATTCGGAAGAAACAGAAGGCCATGTAGAACGGCCAGTTATCGATCCCGCTGCGACCGGTGCGTTCACAGTATGCGGCAATGTATTCTTCGTCCGAAGGAAGACCCAGTTCGGATCGGTTCAGCCCTTCGAGACCGGCAATGCCGCCTTCTCTGGGGAACTGCCAGGCCATCAACTGATACGCCAGATCGGCGAGAGGGTCGCCGAGTGTGGACAACTCCCAATCCAGAATGCCAATGATTCGCGGTTCGGTGGGGTGAAAAATCATATTGTCTAGGCGGTAGTCCCCGTGAACGAGCGCAACGGACTCCTCGCCCTCGGGTATGTGATCGGGGAGCCACTCAATCAGCGCCTCCATATCGGGGACGAGTTCTGTCTCGGAGGCGCGATACTGCTTTGTCCAGCGTCCAATCTGTCGGGCGTAGTAGTTGCCGGGCTTGCCATAGTCCGAAAGACCAACGCCCTCCACGCTGACGGAATGCAGCGCCGCAAGTACTCGATTCATCTCGTCATAAATCGCGGTTCTCTCGGCATTGTTAACCTCCGGCACGGCCGGGTCCCAAAAAATCCGACCCTCCAAATGTTCCATAACGTAGAACATCGACCCGATGATTTCGTCGTCGGTGCACAGTGCGATAGCTTGAGGCACCGGCACGTCAGTGTGTCGCAGGGCATCGAGGACCCGGTATTCCCGGTCTACGGCATGTGCGGATGCCAGTAGTTCGCCCGGCGGTTTGCGGCGCAATACGTAGTGATTCTCGCCAGCCGTCAGTTTGAAGGTGGGATTAGATTGTCCGCCGGCAAATTTGTCTGCTATCAATGGGCCGTCAAAATCCGGAACGTGCTGGCGAAGCCATGCATTCAGGCGGGTAAGCTCAAGTTCCTGTGTGCTCATGACGGTCCTCTAATCAGAGATATTGGCGCGGTTTATCGATCTGGTGCGGATACTTACGTATTGGCATGATACCTGCCAATACAGTCGATTCGGTAGCTGGTTGTTGCTGCGCGCATAGGGTATCGTGCGGTCGCTTCAATGGACAATGCCAAATCACGGCTCACAAAAATAAGGGGCACATTGCGATGAGTAATCAGGTCATGGCGCACTATCGCGACGCAGTCGCGATGGTCACGGCACCGGGTGCATTTCTCGAGTTGACCACGATTGACCACGGTGGGCAGACATTGAAAGCCTACAAGCATGCCCCTGTCTCCATGCGCGATCTATGGATGATGGGTCAGGGCTATGGTGATCAGGAATACATTGTCTACGGCGATGAGCGTTGGACCTTTGCAGAGGCGGGCCAACTGGTCGCTAATTTCGCGACCTGGCTTCAAACGCAGGGCATCGGTTCGGGTGACCGTGTGGCGATTGCTTTGCGCAATTACCCCGAGTGGATCTTTGCCTACTGGGGTGTGATCGCCGTCGGCGGGGTTGTAGTGGGTATGAACGCCTGGTGGGTCGCAGATGAAATGGCCTACGCGCTGAGCGATTCTGAGCCCAAGCTGTTGGTTGCTGACGATCAACGGCTCGCCACCTTTGCGGAGATTGCTGGCGACTTCTCAGATCTCACAGTGGTGGCTGTCAGAGAGCCGGTACCGCCGGTGGCGGCCGTGCAATGGTCCCAGACGGTGAGCGAACCCGGTGAGCTCCCCATGCCGGCGATCGACACCAACGACGACGCCTGTATTTTCTACACGTCCGGAACCACAGGGCGTCCCAAAGGTGCTCAGCTCACTCATCGGGGTTGCGTGCACAACATCATGAATGTGGCGGCCATGGGACAGATTTTTGGCACGACTCAGGCTTTGGGCCGCGGGGAGCACCTCGACGCGCCGGTGTCAGCGCCTCCCGCGACGTCCTTGGTGGCCACGCCTCTATTTCACGTCACAGCCAATAACTGTGTCATGCACGGCGCTACTTTGAGTGGTGGCAAATTAGTGCTGATGTACAAGTGGGATACCGAGGAGGCGCTAAGGCTCATCGAGCGGGAACAAGTGAATACCTTGAGCGCGGTGCCAATGATGACCCGTGAGCTGCTCGCGCACCCCAGTTTTGGCGATTACGACACCTCGAGTTTGGCCTCTCTCGGCGGTGGTGGCGCAGCAATGCATCCTGATTTGCCCAGCAAAGTGATTGAGAGTACGCAGCGCGCCAAGCCAGCGCAGGGTTATGGCATGACGGAAGTCTGTGGCATCAGTACCT
>WTHO01000114.1 GCA_011523115.1 Halieaceae bacterium
ACTTCCTCGAATGGGGGCGCCATTAAATCTTCAGTTTCTCGCGCGGCCTCATCGCTGAAGGTTTTCATTATGCGCGCGATGTAGCGTTCACGCCGCGCTTGCCGCTCGGCGGCCGCAACATCATCGGCTTCATACTCATCAAGTTGTGTTGCATTCAACACACCGGATTGTTCGAGCAGGCGCTCGAGGGCATCAGCACGATCACGCGTGACGGCGAGCTCCTCTACCAGCGACAAGACCATGTTATGGAGATGGTCGACCGCAGGATCGTCAAAGTATTGTGGCCGTCGGCCTCTTGCAGTTCGTCTTAATTGAGGGTTCTTTTCAGACATGTTTAACGCTGTCCCAGCAGCAGAGGCCAGTTTAACGGGGTCATTATGGTCTCTAGCGATTGCGGCGAAAAACCAACGTGCTGCGCACGCTCGGTGAGGGACATGGTCTTGAATATTTTGTGGAAGGTCTCGTTGTTATTGTGTGCTTCCCACTCGTGCAAAAACGATTCAACCTGGTCTTTGAAGTGATGTTGGCGCGGTAAATCCAGATGTGCCATGTAACCGCCGGGTTTCAGGAGCCGGTGACACTCGGCAAGAATGTTGTCCACCGCAGTGCGTGAAGTTTCGTGAAAGAAGATATGCGAAACGATCAAATCAAAGCTACTGTCAGCAAAATCCGTTTTCTCGGCATTCTGTTGCGAGAAATGAATGGCCGCACCCAACGCCTCTGCTCTGGCATGGGCATACCGTAAACACGGCGCGGCGACATCGATTGCGTGGATCTCAGCCTCGGGGAAAGCCGCGGTATATGGGGTGATCGAATTCCCAACGGTGCAGCCAATCTCCAGAATTCGCGCGGGGCGAACATCGGGCAACGCCACTCGTAATGCCTCGACAAGGGTCTCTCCCATCAACTGTGTCTGGTTACCAAAGCGGCCATTGGCATACAGGAATACAGCGCGGTCATAGATTGCGCCGGCCGCGATGTCGTCTGCATCTTGCTCGGTATGGTACCCACCCGGCTGCAAATGAATATCGACGGTGGCGTGATAGTCGGGAATAACAAGATCGGGGTTAAGCCTGAGCGAACCGGCGGTTGGCGCCCCTGCCCCGGTTTCGAGAAAGGCGGATTTCAGACGCGCATGATCTTTTTCAACCGCGTCAATTACTGAATCCCAGATTCTCTCCTGAGCGGTGCGTAGCGAAGCTGAAAAGGTGCGGTAGTACGGGTGGTCAGTGATCATTTCGCGGACTTGATGTCGGTCTGTGATCGGCCCTGCTGTTGCAGCCTTCGCCGCCACGAGATGGCGGACACCTTGTTGTACTTCGCTGAGAAGGTGGGCCCGTAAACTGCGAGCAAATTGCTGACGCGCTTCGTCATCGTGGTCTCGTCGTACCAGCAGTGGATGTTGGTGTTGATCGTCCATGGCGCGATTCGAAGCGGCTTTATCTCATTGTACACAAGTCACTGAGTTGCGATCCGTCGGCGATGTCAAAGCCTTCGTTCCTCCCAGCAACCGATCAACACCTGAGCTAGGGCAACGCAAACCAGCGCAATTCTTCTGCCTCGTCGGGCAGGTTGCGGATTGTCTCGGGCTCTTTAGACCTCGTGGCCGTCAGCTCTCGCTCGGCCTCAACCAGCAGTTCGCCCAGCTCCCAAGGTGCCGGCGTCGCCCTCGCCGTTGGCTCCAATTGATCGAAGGACAGACCCTCCAAACTCACCGGCAACGATCTGGCTTCGCTGTGGAATCGCCACACGCCACTCGAAATATCAAAGCGGTAATAAGGCAACAGGCGCCAACCATGCTTGGCCACTAGTTCAATTGCGCCCAACAGGTAATCAAACTCTGCCTCGCTAATGAAGTAATTGAAATTCAGGCGCACCCAGCCCGGCCGCAGGATCGCATTACCCGCCGCTATTTGGGATTGGAGGGCGCGGCTGTAGCTCATATCCATGCCGAGCAGCGAGTGGCCATATGGACCGGCGCAGGAGCAACCACCCCGCGCCTGAATACCAAACAGATCATTCAGTAGCGACACAACGAAGCCGTAGTGCAGATCTTTATCGTCCCGCTTGAATCGCAAGGACAGAATCGACAGTCGCGGCACATCGGTTGGGCCAAGTATTTCCAGGTTCTCGCACTGCGACAGCCTGGCAATCGCCCGGGAGATAAACGCATGCTCCCGGCGTGCGATCTCCTGTAAGCCAACGTCCTGCTGTAGCTTGAATACCAAACCAGCGCGGATGGATTCCACGATACCCGGCGTGCCGCCCTCCTCCCGACGCTCCACGTCGGAAACATATTGGTGATCCTCGGGGGTGACGTAGATGACGGTGCCGCCGCCCACGGTTGCCGGTATGGGGTTTGTGAGTAATTGGTCCTTGACGATCAGCACCCCCGGGGTGCCCGGGCCACCGATGAACTTGTGCGGCGAGATAAACACTGCATCAAGTGAAGGGTGACCATTCATATCAATGCCCGTGTAGGGCGCAGCGGCTGCATAGTCAAAGAACGCCAGTGCACCATAGCGCTTCAACATTGAGGTAACCCCCGGCACATCGGTCCTGATTCCGGTGACATTCGACGCAGCAGAGAAGCTGCCGATGCGCAGCGGCCGGTCGATGTATTCCGTAAGGGCAACCTCTAGCGCAACGAGGTCGAGTTGACCTTTACCATCGAGCGGAATGACCACCACATCGGCGATGCTCTCGCGCCAAGGCAACTCGTTGGAGTGGTGCTCATAGGGGCCAATAAAAACCACCGGGCGCTGCTCCGCGGGAATGACGCCGTCCAAGCCGAAATCATCCGAGAGGCTTTTGGGCAGGCGCAGGTTCAGCATGTCAATCAGCTTGTTCATCGCCGCCGTAGCGCCCGATCCGCAGAAGATCACTTTATCTTCGGGGGTACCGTTCACTGCCTGCCGGATAATCTCGCGGGCCTGCTCACGAAGCAGGGTAGTCTGGGCGCCAGTAAAGGAGGTTTCGGTGTGGGTGTTAGCGTAGTAGGGCAACACGTCGTTGCGAATGAAGTCTTCGATAAAAGACAGCGAGCGCCCCGAGGCGGTGTAATCCGCATAGATCAAAGGCCGAACGCCAAAGGGCGTATCGATGGCGGCGTGATCACCAATAATGGCATCGCGAATTTGCTGGATAAAATTCGACAAAGTTTAGTGTGCACATCTTGAATGAGGTCACTGCAATGCTAGTGCCGGCGCTGCCAAACATTGTTCCTTTTTGTTGTCTTATTTCGGTGATAAACGAAATAAAGTTCCGTATTAATATCTTATAATGGCTTTTTATGCCGTATAGGGTCCGAATATGGACAAGACTGACCGCAGCTTGTTGTCCCACATGCAGGGCGACGCCTCCCTGTCTGTAGGGGAGCTCGCCAATCGGGTTGGCATCTCCAAGTCCGCCTGCTGGCGCCGCATCCAGAAACTCGAAGCGGACGGCACCATCCGAAAGCAAGTCACCCTGATCGACCCAGCAGCACTTGGGGTTCCCCTCACTGTGTTCATTTCTGTGCGCACCAACCAGCACAACCAGCAGTGGGCTGAAAACTTTAAATCTGTTGTGGAAGACATCCCGGGAGTTCTCGAGGTGTACCGTATGGGTGGCGAGATCGACTATTTGATCAAAGCGGCCGTGGAAGACATGCCCGGCTACGACAGGCTTTACCAGAAGCTGATAAAGGCCGATCTCTTTGATGTGAGCGCAAGCTTTGTCATGGAGGAGCTCAAACAGACCACTGAGTTGCCCATCCCCCTACAGTGAACTCGCATCAGCCTCATTCAATGCGGTTGACCAAGTGCCCGAGATAGGTGGCTTCCGTCCTCACCACATCACCGCGCTGCAGATAAAACTGCTGACCCCAGATATTCAGCGGCTTAAACAGCACACCAGCGCCTGTGCCCGTGAGAATCAGTGAGTTCTGGCGAATGGTGTCACCGGGCAGAAGCGGCACGCTATCGCTGCCCTTCTGATAGGGCATCGCACCATCCTCAAGCGCTTCGGCGATGATCGCCTCTATCGAAAGAATCATCTCAGTCAAATCGAACTGCTGACGCAGTTGGTCATTCACATAGAGGGCGACCGACACCCCGCGATAAAACGCAGGGCTCTGGGGTACCACCACCAGATACCCCGTAGGCAAACAGCCAGCGCAGCCCTTCCCCGCCGCGAACCCGGTCCGGCCCAAAGGTTCGCCGAGATCGATTTCTTTCATCAGCGTGAGTCGATCGGTGAAGTCATTGCACAGCACCCAGCCAAGTTTGGGTAGCGCTTCTCCCACTCTGATATTTGATAACGGAAAGGCGCAAACTTCAGCCTCAAAATCCAGGCGTGGCAGGAACGGTACGGCATCGTTCCAGGACCCGGGCTGCGTCAGCTTAGGGAACAGAAACGGCGGGTCGTCTGAGTACACCTCATCGGCATGCTCTCGAAAATTTGTGCCTGCCGCCACGCTGGGTTTGGTGAAAGCAACGGCGCTGACCAGTTGATCCAGCGGGTAATGTGATGCCACAGAGGCGCTACTGGCGGCTTCTTGTGGCGTCACCCGCTCCAAAAAAATGCTCAAGTCTGCGGTGAGCGCCTCACCATAAATTGACGTGAGGTCGATACCCGTCACGCCATCGCCCGAGTG
>WTHO01000183.1:0-6959 GCA_011523115.1 Halieaceae bacterium
AATACGAGGATCACCTGCATTTTTTGCACACCGTAAGGTAAGAAGTCGACTCTTACTGCACAATGGTGACAGGGTGAATCGGCGCCTTGTCACGACTCGGATTGATCTTGAGCATGTGGGGAATCATCGCATTCAGCGCCGCCTGTCGATTCTCAGGCGCCGGGTGCGTGCTCAAAAACTCGGCCGGCCGGTCATCACTGAGATCACCCATTTTTTGCCACAGCGTGACCGCGGCCTCAGGGTCATAACCGGCTTTGGTGGCCAACACCATCCCCAAGATATCGGCCTCGTTTTCTGCGTCACGACTGTTGGGTAACGTGAGTGCCACGTTGGCAATCAGCGCTGCCCCTGCCATTGCCGCGCCGCTGTTATCTGAGGCCGCGCCGACGACGGCAACACCCGCAGCGGTGGCCATCGCGCGGGACATTCGCTCTGCCGTGTGATTGGCCAGCGCATGGGAAATTTCGTGTCCCATGATTTGAGCGAACTCATCATCGGTCAGCTCAAGCTGATCAAATAGGCCGGTGTACACCGCCATCCGACCACCCGCCATACACCACGCGTTGACCGTCTCGGCATCATCGACAATGGCGACGCTCCACTTCCAGTTAGCACTTTCGGGATAATCGGCGATTGCTATGGAAACCAGGCGGCCAGTGATGCGCGCCACCCGCGCCACGCTCAAGGGATCGTTAACGAGCTTGTCATCGTCCTCAAGCTGCCGGACGGTATCCAAGTAAGCGGTTTCAGATTCGATGATCGCGGCATCGGGAGAAATGAGAATGAATTGGGTCCGGCCGGTGGGACTGGTCGCGCAGCCGACCAACGTGACCAACATCAGTCCGGTGATCAGCCGGGTGAGTTTGCTCAGGGCGGTGCAATGTCGTTGCGCATTCGGTTGGGCCAACACTCCGAGTTCCTCGTTCGTCAGTAACTCATGAGTAAAAAGGCTAGCCAAAACCTCCACCGACGGCTACGGCATTTCTCACAGTCTTGGGTTCAGGGCGCTCGACGTTAGCCGGGGTCTGACTCGGCGCCGGCGGTGACTCGCAGCAGGCCCCGATAAACCCCGCGCGCGCTCGACTCGCCAATGATGACGCGATAGACGTCCTCGCTGATTGGCAAACTGATCCCCTTTTCTTGCGCAAGGTCAATCACAGTGGGCGCGCTTTTCACTCCCTCAGCCACCATATGCATGGTGTCGATAATGTCATCGATGGAGCGCCCTTTGGCCAGTTCCATGCCCACATGCCGGTTTCGACTCTGGGGACTGGTGCAGGTCGCGATCATGTCCCCCATTCCCGCGAGGCCCGCAAAGGTCTCGGCTTTACCGCCAAGTGCCTCACCGAGGCGGCTCATCTCGGCAAGGCCGCGGGTGATGAGTGCGGCGCGAGTGTTATCACCCGCGCCCAGCCCGTCTCCCATGCCGACGGCGATGGCGATAATGTTCTTCAGCACCCCTCCCAGTTCACAACCGATCACATCTTGGTTGGTATAGACACGGAAGAGCCCCGCATTGAGCTTGGGTTGTAACGCGAGCGCAGCCTCGTGATCTTCAAGTGCCAGCACGCTGGCCGCCGCCTGGCCGGCCACGATCTCGCGGGCGAGGTTGGGGCCTGTGAGCACACCTGGGATGCGCCCCGGCGCCACATCGTGAATGATTTCGGTCATTCGCATTCGGCTGCCTTTCTCGAGGCCCTTGCTCAGGCTGATGAGGGGGATACCCATCGGTAGGTCACTGAGCGCGCTGGCGAGCACCTCGCGAAAGTGGCTGCTGGGTACGGCAATCAATACCGCCTCGGCTTGATTCACCGCGGCCCCGATGTCTGTCGTGGCAGTCAGCTTTGCGTTGAGCGCCGCGTCTCCGAGATAACGGTGGTTGGTATGTGCCTGATTGATCTCGTCGACGATCTGCCCGTCCCGGGCCCAGAGTATTGCGTCGCAGTGACGACTGATGACCGATGCTGTGGTGGTGCCCCATGAGCCCCCGCCGAGAATCGCGACCTTAGAGCGTTTCACGGGCAACATCTCTCAAGGTGCTGGCACCCCGGTCAGCAATACTCAAGGCGCGTATCACTTCGAGCCGTCTGATTAATTGGTTGAGCGCCTCAGCCTGCCTTGACCGGCCCTCTGGCTGATCAATGAGTCCGCGACTGCTCAACATCTTCCACGCATTGCCATAAAGCAGTTTCCCGATTGAGGCCTCGCTACTGATACGTCGTTGCAAGTATGCCTGTCGACCGTAGCTCATGCATCGATCAATAAACACGGCCTCGTCCAGCGGCTCATCGTCAGGCTGTCTCAGCAGGATGTCGGTCCCCACGCTGTAGGCCTCAGCGAATATGGTCAGGGCTACGTGCCCGAGCTTGGGTGACAGTCGATTGATAATCAGCCGGGCGTTATCCGGGCGCTCGCTGAGCAGCGATTGCCAGCGGGGTTCGTCGCGACAGAGCTCGGCGTCAATTTGTTGCTCAAATTCCTGCGTGTCGGGATAGAAGAACTCAAATTTAAATAAATCACGCAGTTCCCTCACCTCCGCCCAGAAATGATCCAGCGTTGTGACCGGATGGCGCTGCTCGCTGACGGCTAGCAGGGCAAGCTCCGCGACGGCCCGCGTCAGGAAAAAGTGCACGATAGTGTTGCGATAGAAACTGGCAATGGGTGCCTGCCCTTCGGCAATGCCATAGACCGTCTCGGGGCCTCCCTCAAAACGGGTGATGATGCCTTCCTTGATCATGTTGGCCAGCAGACCGGCCATATCATCGGCAAAATTGAGATTAAAATCCGGTGATAATCGAACCCCCCGGCCTGTGGCCCACTGGGTCATGGTTGAGACCTCTCGGATGATTTCAGGCTCGGTCAGCGCCCGGGGGAAGGCGCCGAGAAGCGCAGTAGAGACCACGGCGGGAAAGGTCGCTGGCGTGACGCGATTGGCCTCTACCGCAACCTGAAAAGCAATTTTCGATATCGCTAGCTGATCATTGGGATCAGGTGCTCTGTCGAGGCGCACGGGTTCACCAAAATCGACATGTATGCGCCCCATCGGTCTGGCGAGGCTCTTGATATAGCGAACCATCCAGCCAACTGACTCGGGCGCTTTGGGTGTACCGGATTGTTCCCTCGCATATTCCTCGGCGTCCCTGACCAGATCATAGGAGACCGATACAGGGATGATGTGGATATCTTGAGAGCCCGCGTGGTGTGCGCCCTCCAAAACGTATTTGAGGAGCCCGTATTTGGGCGGCATCAGTTTACCCAGCCGTGACCGCGTCCCCTCAAAGGACCAGGTCATGGGAAAGCGCTTCTCCATCAGATAGCCGATGTATTGCTTGAGGCTAAGTTTATAGACCTCGTTGTCCTGAAAGCTGCGGCGGATGAAAATGCCGCCAGCCCGCCTGAGGAAGAATCCCAGGATAGGAATGTTGAGATTCGCGCCACCAAAGAAATGTGGCATGGGAAAGTTGTTGTCGAAGAGGATTTTGGGCACGACGAAGCCATCGATGTAGGTCTTATGCGTCCACAGCAATGCTGAAGGATACTGCCGCACGATCTTCCGGACGCGCTCCAGATCGGCCGGGTCATATTGCAATGCCTTGTCGTAACCCAGACCCAGACAAACCTCACAGAGCTTGGCCCATACATCCAGCCAAAACCGGGTGGGGATGGAAATCATTTCCTTGAGGTACACATTGGCCTCAGACCGGACCTCCTTGCTGGACCGCTGCGCCTCATTCGCGATGGTGCGCAGGCCTAACTTAAAGGCGCGATTGCTGCGAATACTCTGATGCACATAGCGGGGAACTTTGTAGCGACCCCCAATGAGCTGACGCTCTGCAATATCGAGCACGACCGCCGCCTGGCGCGCGATGAATACTGCGAACTCCTCGCGCTGCGTCTCGGCCGACAGACCGGTTTTGGCCAGAAACCGGTCTGCCAGATCAAGGGTCGCGCCCGGCTCGCCGACAGTCAGATGCACTCGCTCCGGATTCAGCCGCGCGACCCGATCACAGAGCCATGACGGAGGGCGACGCTCTCCTCCGCGGAGCACATCACGCAATCTAGGGCCTGACTTCTTTGCGTGGTCTGTTTGTAGCCATGAGAGCCGCAGGGGCGCGACACAGGCCTGAGGGTGTCGCTGCAAGGCGTCAATCAATGCCTCCACCGCCAGCGGGTTTCGGTCGTCGCGGAGATCGAGGCAGACGATGACATGCTCACGGTCAGGATCGGGGTGAGCGTTGATCCAGTGTGTCAGCAGATTTCGATCAAAGCGGCGATCGGCGTCCAGCAAAAAAATGACAGGGTGCTGGCCGTCAGGTGAGGGGCTGACATCGAGCTGCGCCTGCAGCGCCGCTTGCAGACGCACTCAGTGCCTCGTAGCGGGCGTCTCTTGATCGACACCGTGCTCAAAGGGCTGAAGCGGCGTGCCATTGCCCCGTGCAGAGTCGGCGTCGAGATCGCCGAGCAACGATGAGGTCGTGCTTCGCGGCATCTCTGAGTCCGATTGGCGTGACCTGCGCTTGCGTTGGCCGCGGACCTCTGGCTTCAGATCCTCAGGGGTCTCACGCCGCAACGCGGCGGTCTCGGCGACGGACAACTCAGGCTGGCCCAGGGCGCGCAGGAAGGTATTGCGGACCTCGGCCACGTGGTCATCGATGGTGCTGACCATCCATTGACTTGTATCGATTGCGGGGAGGACGTCCACGTGAACGGTGCCGCTGCGAAAAATCTTTTCTCCCTTTGGAGAGATGTCTCCGGAGTTGTGAATCACCACGGGGACGATAGGGACACCGGACTCGATGGCAATGTGAAACCCGCCCTTTTTAAACGCCCCCAACTTCCGCGTCGGCGCGCGCGTCCCCTCGGGCGCAATGACCAGGCTTTTCCGCTCGTCGCACATTGCATTAACCAACGGTTTCATGGTCTCAATCGCTGCGCGGCGGTCGCTGCGATCAATGAACACCACACCCGCCGCACCCATCAGCGGGCCAATCACCGGCAGTTGTTTCAGCTCGCGTTTGCCCACACCAACGATATCCCGCCGGATCAGACTGGCCATGATCAGCATGTCGGCATTGCTTTGATGATTGAACATGAAAATCGCCGGGCGGTGTTTCCACAAATGCTCGCGCCCGCGAACATCGAGGTCCAGACCGATCAATGCACTGGCGGTCTCCGCAAATAAGGAAATCGAGAAGTTGATCGAATCCCGTCGCGACCGGCTTAGCGCGTAAAGCGGCAAGCCCATCAAGAAGCTACCCACGAGAGAGCCCGTTGCGGCAAGCGAGCGGATGACTTGTCCTGTTGTTGCGGTCCCACGGCTGCTGAAGTCCGCCGAAGACCAACCCGACGCTCGAGCGATAGACTTCAACTCGCGGCTACCATTCAGGACGACTGGGTGGCCCGCTGCCTCCAGTAGTTCGATATCGTCCGTGCTGTCACTGTAGAAAAAGCAGTTTTCAAGGTCGCTGCCCTGCTGCTCGGTGAAACGCTCCGCGGCATGCACCTTGCCGATACCGAAACAGGTGGGCGTGACAACGCCGCCGGTGAACTGGCCCTCGATAACCTCAAGATTGGTGGCATAAACGTGATCGATTCCCAAATCCTTCGCAGCGGGTAATACCTGATACGGTGTGGCAGAACTGATGATGGCAATGCTATGCCCGGCGGCACGATGCGCTTCGATCAACTGCCGCGCCTCCGGATAGATGAGCTTCGCAATGGCTCTGCGAAAGAGTCGCTCGCTATTGGCGATGTAGTCTGATTCTGAACGACCGGCAAGGTACTGCGCGTGGACGGCCATCAGCGCTGAAAAGCCCAGTGAGCCAATGCCAAACCGGGTAGCCGCTTGTGTCAGTTGCAGAAGGTCAGCGGGGGACAGTTCGCCTTTGGCGATCTGATCGCGCAGAAAAGCAGTCGCGGAATAGCCCGAGATAATGGTCCCGTCAAAATCGAATACGGCACAGGTCTGTGGCCCGGCTGCGGCTTCGGAGATATTGTTCAGTAGCTGAGAGAGTGACACGAGGGCCCCGACTTCGCGTATTCTGATATGCGCTGACACACAGTGATAGCACCTTACACGCCTGTTTGTGGTCCTACCAAGCGTAAAAACCCCACATTCCGGCACGTTGATGTTGGTCGTGAGTGGTAGCGCGACAAGCAGTGGGTAGGATGGCGCCCAGTGACTTCGCCGCACCCGGCCGATGACGTTTAACCAATACTGGCCTCAACAGGACCTTCGACCCTATGGAATACGGTTTTATCACCCTGCTCCCCACGCTGTTAGTGCTGGGCCTGGCGATATGGAGTCGCCGGACCCTCGAATCGGTGTTGGCGGGTGCGCTGTTTGCCTTTTTCATCATGGAAGGTGCCGGCTTTTTGGATGCCATGGCGGCGGCCACCCTGGCCACGCTGATGAAGGAGGATGTCGCCTGGGTCATGTTGGTATGTGGCTTGTATGGCGGGTTCATCGGTTTGTTGGTGAAGGGTGGAGGGTCCTTTGCCTTTGGCAGAGCACTCATGAGTAGAATCCAAACCAAACGCGGCGGGCTGCTTGCGACGTGGGCGTTAGGCCTCGTGATCTTTTTGGACGATTACCTGAATTCATTGACGGTTGGTGCAACCATGAAGGCGGTGACGGACCGGTTTCGCACGTCGCGGGCGATGCTCGCGTACGTCGTCGATTCGACAGCCGCGCCGCTTTGCTTACTCATTCCCCTGTCGAGCTGGGGAGCGTACTTCGCCAGCCTCCTCGAGCAAAATGGGGTCGCGGCTGAGGGCGAGGGCCTGTCTGTTTTTATTGAGACGATTCCCTACCTCTTTTATCCCATGGCGGCATTGCTGATTGTGCCCCTGGTTGCCCTGGGTGTAATCCCACTGCTGGGTGCCATGCGCGCGGCCGAAGCCCGGGCAGAGGCGTCGGGTGATCTGGGGATCGTAGAGGATCAAGCGCTGGCGGTTGA
>WTHO01000183.1:7059-10068 GCA_011523115.1 Halieaceae bacterium
TTCATGACTGCCCAGTTGTTGCCGGTCGTGGTGTTTGTCACCGTCTCCCTGCTGTCGTTTACCACCGGCTCGAACTGGGGCGTGATTGCCATCACCATGCCGATTGCTTTTCCGCTGGCGCAGAACTTCGGCGTCAGCATTCCCTTGGTCATGGGCGCGCTGTTCTCGGCCAGTGGTTTTGGATCTCACGCCTGCTTTTATTCCGATTCAACAGTGCTCTCCGCGCAGGGCGCAGGGTGTAAAACCCATGAGCATGCGATCACACAGTTACCCTATGCATTGTTGGGCGCTGCAGTGGCCGCTATCCTCTTCGTGGCGGTCGCGTAGGCGCCTGTCTCGGTAGTCGCAACAGTATGGGCAGCATCTGATGAGAAGTATCAAAGCGTTTTGGCTCCGCAACGAGATCAAGCCGTTAGTGGCGTGGCGAGCCATGCGTGAACTGCTCAGGAATCCCGACGATACGACGCAGGTTTTCCACATTATCGAGGCACTAAAAGGCGATAGCCTGGGCCGGGCGGTGAGGCGCTTGGAATCCACCGACCGCGGTCAGGCGTTACTGCGAGCCAAGCCTGACATTGTTACCAAGCTTAACGATCGCGCATGGCTCCTGAGTCTGCCAGCTGGCAGCGTGGGCCGCGCTTACTATGACTTCGTGCATGCTGAAAATCTGTCGGCCGACGAGTTGATCGCCTCCAGCGAGACCTCCGCGCGCGAGGAGCTTTTCCATGGGCTATCGGAGGAGGAGACGTGGCTGGCTGACCGGCTCAGAGACATTCATGATCTGCAGCACGTCATGACGGGTTATGGGCGCGACCCGGTGGGAGAGCTGAGCTTGCTCTCATTTATGACGACACAAACCCCCAACCGTGGCATTAATTTCATCGTGTGGGTCGCCAAATGGAAGTATCTCCGGGAAGTGCCGCAGTTTGATGTTCGCCGGCTGATTCGCGAGGGTGCCATGATTGCCCGCAATGCTGTTTGGATGGCGGAAATCAATTGGGAGGAAAAGCTTGCCGAGCCGCTGGAGGCGGTGAGGCGGGAGTTGGGCTTTGAGCCTCCGCGGGAATACTGGCGGCTTCGTGAACAGGCGCCCGAGCTACTGTTCGCAGGCTGAAGCGGCGCGCACTTCTGCTACCCTAGTTTTGGATTAGATTCTCGATAGAACATCACTATGAATTTTGAATTCTCTGAAGAGCAGCAGTTGCTGCGCGAACAGGCTCGTGGATTTTTGACCGAGCATTGCCCCACCTCGGTGGTCCGCGCCGTATTGGACGGCGATCAGGATTGGGATGCCCAACTGTGGAGAAAGGTCGCAGACATGGGTTGGACCGCCACGGTGATTCCCGAGGCGTATGGAGGACTGGGGCTGAGTTACTATGAACTGGCCATCATCGCCGAAGAAATGGGCCGCAGTGCCGCGCCGCTGCCGTTCAGCAGTTCCGTATATCTTGCCAGTGAGGCGATTCAGCGCTTCGGCAGCGAGCGCCAAAAATCCGAATGGTTACCTAAGCTGGCCAGCGGTGAATCTGTTGCCACCGTGGCGATGTCGGAACGGCCCGGTCGTCTGGTTTTGGAGAAACTGGACACCCTGCGCACGGGCTCGCAGATCTCGGGTCGGAAACTGCCCGTTGCCGATGCGGCCATAGCGGATGTTGCTGTCGTGCTGGCCCGCTCTGATGTCGGTTTGGAGGCCTGCCTCGTACCGCTGAAACAGGACGGCGTCTCGCTGGAGCCGGTGCGCACCTTCGACACCAGCCGGGGTCACAGTGTGGTCACTTTCGAGGGCGCTGAGACTGAGGTGCTGGGGGATGGTCCGCTGGTGCCCGATGCCTGGGCCCGCTTGATCGACGGTGCGGCAGTCCTGTTTGCCTGGGAGCAGCTAGGCCTCGCGGAGTCTGCACTGACACAAGCGCGGGATTACGCGCTGCAGCGATTCGCCTTTGGCCGAGCAATCGGTTCATATCAAGCCATCAAGCACAAGCTGGCCAATATGTATGTGAAGAATGCGCTGGCTCGCAGCAACGCTTACTTTGGTGTGTGGGCGCTGGCCGAGGGGAGCGACGATCTGCCGCTGGCCGCCGCGACCGCGCGGGTCGCTGCGATTCAGGCATCAACCTTTGCGGCGGAGGAGAATATCCAGACCCACGGCGGCATGGGATTTACCTGGGAGTTCGATTGCCACTTTTATTACCGTCGCGCGAAGCTGCTGAGTTTGGCCATCGGTAGCGAGGCGGTTTGGCAGGATCGGCTGGTGGCCGCTTTGGCTGAGCAGCCTGTGGCAGCGTGAGGGAGAAGCGAAATGGACTTTAACGATACACCCGAAGAGGCACGCTTCCGTGAGGAGGCGGCAACGTGGCTTGCAGAAAACGCGCCCAATGACGACGCCTTTCGAGCACTGACGCCGCTTGAGCAGGCCAAGCAGTGGCAGAAACAAAAATACGATGCGGGCTGGGCCTGCATCGGTTGGGCCCCCGAGTTCGGTGGCCGGGGTGCCTCGCCAATTGAGGAGGTCATTTGGCGGCAGGAGGAATCCCAATACGATTTGCCGGCGAACTTCTTTCTGATTGGGCAGGGCATGATTGCGCCAACACTCATGGCCTGGGCCCGCGATGAGGACAAGGCGCGGTATCTGCCCCCATTAGCGAGTGGGGAGGAGGTTTGGTGCCAGCTGTTCTCGGAACCTGCGGGTGGGTCTGATTTGGCTGCACTGCGCACCCGCGCCGAGCGCGATGGTGACGAATGGGTCATTAATGGGCAGAAAATCTGGACCTCGGGCGCTCACTTCTCTGACTACGGAGTCATCGTAGTGCGCACCGACCCGACGGTGCCCAAGCATAAAGGGCTGAGCTACTTTTACGTCGATATGAACGCACCTGGCGTGGAGGTCAAGCCCATCAAACAGTTGACCGGTGATTCAGACTTTAACGAGGTGTACTTCAATGACGTGAGGGTCTCCGACCAACAGCGCCTGGGCGAGGTCGGGCAGGGCTGGCAGGTGTCATTGACGAC
>WTHO01000183.1:10168-17050 GCA_011523115.1 Halieaceae bacterium
GGCAAGCTGGTCGGGGCGCCCAAGATGCAGGCAATGTCTTCGTACCTGATGGACCTGTTGGAAGCCAGCGGTGCGATTACAGATGAGTCTTTGGCAACCGAGGCGGGCATTATTCAGCGCGCCTACATGGGCGCCCCGGGACTTCGCATCGCCGGGGGCACCGACGAAATCATGGCCAATATCATTGCCGAGCGTGTTTTGGGCTTGCCTCAGGAGCCTCGACTCGACAAGGGAATCCCCTTTAACGAGGTGCCTACAGGGTAATTAAGTCCCGTTGAGTGGCGGCGCAGGGACGCGCAGACTAGTGCCATGAGTCAGGAGACCCCCACCGACTTACCAGAGATGCCAAGCACAGCACCACCCGGTGCTGAAGGCAGCACGGCACTGAGTTTGTCTGAGGTTGACCAGCGTTCAGCCTCGCGAATGTTGAGAGTGTTGGTGATCTTTGGCTGGGGGATGTCCGCGGCAGTGGTCGTGTCTGCCCTACTTGGTTTTGGTACCCCGCTGTCCAATACGCTGGCCTTCTGCTGGTTTGCGGCGCTGACGCTACTGTTACTCCTGTGGTCAAAACTGACGTTGCAATGGCACCGGGGCGTGGCGCTCGCCATGCTGTGTTTGGTCATTGCCAGATGGGCCGTCGCCTGGCTTTATGCCGACGCCGCAGATGCGATGGTTGGCGTGGTGACTGGTCTGCTATACGCCCCGCTTCTTGTCGCGGTTACGACGCTCATTTGGGACCGGGTCAGCCCATATATTGGTGTGAGTACCGGGCTGATCATGGGCGTTATCGCCTTCATGGGGAGCGCCAGAGAGGCGCTGTCCAGCGTTCACCTCAACGATTGGCGCATCGCCCCATTAATCTTGTGTGTCTACGGACTCTTTTCCTGGTTACTCAGAATATGGGTGCAGGAACGGGATGCCTTACGGCAGACCACTGAACGCGCAGAGCGCCTGCGAAAGGCGGCCAATACGGATACGCTCACGGGCATCGCTAACCGCCGCGTTGCCGAGCGCACTCTTGGCGTGTTCGCCGCGGGCCAACGACGATACGCGGTGATGATGATTGATATTGATCACTTTAAGTCGGTGAATGACCAGCACGGTCACGATACGGGTGATCGTATTCTCCAGTGCATTGCCGAAGCTTTACAGGGTCGAATGCGGGTGCAGGACACCGTTGCACGCTGGGGTGGCGAGGAGTTTTTGGTCATTGTAGAGAGCGTGACACGCGACGAGGCCGCATCGATTGCCGAGTCCCTGCGAGCGCTGGTAGAGCAGGGCACCGCGGCGATCCTCAAGACAACGATCAGCATTGGTGTGGCGCACAGTGATGTAGGGCAGGGTGTTGATCACATTCTCAAACGCGCCGACGAGGGTTTATATGCCGCGAAAAACTCAGGCCGCAACAAGGTCGTCACCGTGTAATGCTGATGGCGCTGTGGTCGCTGAGATCGAGGCTGAACTTCAGGAAAACCTCGTCGACCTCGTAGCCTAAGCCACGGTAAAGCGACTGACCCGGCCTATTGTCTCGTGCGGTTTCCAAGTCGATTCGCGCAGCACCCTCGGTTGTGGCCCAATCGCTGGCGGCGTTCATCAGCGATCTTGCGACGCCACGCCGTCGCGCAGCCTCGGCAACGAAGAGGTCGTAAAGCACAAAGTATTTCACCAGGTCCACCGAGCACAGTGCCGGGTAAAGCTGGGTGAAACCCAGTAGCTCGAGGCCGGTATCGGCGACAAATATCGTCGAGCGACCCTCCGCTAGATTGATCGTCAGCCAGCGTTTCGCGGCATCGTAATCTGGGGGGCAATCATAGAACTGGCGGTAGTGATCGAAGAGTTCTGCTAAGCGCTCAATATCATCGGGGCGAGCTAAACGAACGGTCAGGTCGGGTGTCATGGTCAGGATCCTGTTGCTGTTCCGCGATCGAGTCAGCGGCATGTTTTCAGGCATGGCCGCGCGCCGATGCCTGCTACGTTTCTTAGCATAATGTGACACGCCGCTTGCGCTGTCATCTTTTGCACCGGCATCGAGGGCTTTAAGGGGGCAATCGCGCTAGTGTTAGGGGCGGAAGCGAAGTCCCGACGGCTATGCAACGCCGGGTGAGGCGCAGTACCCAGAGGTCGAGATGGTCACAAACGAGCAACAGGCGCAGCAGGTCGTTATAGGTCACATTGGCGGGTTTGCCTGGCCGACAGCCACACTGTTGGTGAGTTGCGTCATGATTTATCTCGCCTGCGTAGCGCACCTGCTGACTGACCCTGCATTCTCCTGGTGGGCCCTGGCGGGGATCGGCTTTTGCACCTATGCCATCTACACCCCGTTACACGAAGCGGTGCACGGTGCGGTGACCGGGATGAGTCTGGAGCGGCGCTGGATTAACGAGTGGACAGGCTATATCGCCGCACACTTTCTGGGTATCTCCTTCACAGCCCATCGTCGTTCTCATTTGAAACATCACCGCTCGACAAACCACCCGGTCGAAGATCCCGATATGGATTTGTCTGCCGACAGTGGTTTTCAGCTGGTGCTCGCGTGGCTAAAAGGTGTCCCAAAGGAATGGCTTTTTGCGCTGTCTTTTGAGCACTTCACGGACGCTGAAAAGGCGTCGGTCAGACGCGAGTACGGGGCGATTATCCTCACCCGTTTGCTACTGCTTGTTTTGTGCGCAGATCTTGGGACAACGCTGGCTACGCTGCTCTGCGGCCAGCTGATTGGCAACGCGGTGCTGGTCACGCTGTTCGCATGGTCAGTCCATCACCCCCATACCGAGCAGGAGCGCATGAAGACCACCACGGTTTATCAGGCCCGCAGCGGTTTGGATACCGCGATGACGCTGATCTGGGGGTACCAGAACTATCATGCGATTCACCATCTGTATCCAAAGGTGCCGTTTTTTCGTTATCGCGCGCTTTACCGCACCTTGGAGCCTTATCTTCTCGAAAGCGGAGTGCCGGTAAAACGCATTGTGTGATGGTGCGATGAAAGACCAGTCGACTACCTCAGGCACGCTATTCCGCTCGGTCAGCAACCCCTCTTAATCTTCTCCAAGCTTATTGGTCTGATCACCGCGTTCAGCAGGCGAGTGCGTAGCATCGGTCGACCATGCCCACGCTACTTTTTGACAAGGGGCCTTTGTGAATGGCGCCTTTTTGTGAATGACGCCTTTTCCCCGTAATCCTTTTTTTTGTCGTGATACATTGCAGGGGCCACCTTGCCAAAACGCTGACCTGCGAAAGTGGGGTGAAAACAAAAACAGTCGATCAAAAAAGGGGAAACAGAATGAAAGTAATGATCCGTGCGCTCGTGCTCTGCTGCCTTGCTGGCTTTACCAGTATGGCGTTTGCCGAGCGGCTTGAAGTATTCCGTTGGCAGGCCAATTCTTCTTCGCCTGAGGGTTTAGTGCAGGGCATGATGGCTGCCGCAAAAATCCATGAAAAGTACGGTGCTGCGGTGGGTATCTACCGCTTGGACGTCGGCAGCGCCGGGTACCCCACCTTTGACTACGTTTTGCGCTGGGACTCAGGTGAGGACTGGGCGAAAACCAAGGAAAGTAACTTTAATGAGGAATGGCAGGCATTCTGGGCGCAGGCATCTCAGTCGCCCTCGGGCACTATGCTGATGTCGCTGGAGGGCCTCAACTGGAACGACTCAGCCAAGGCGGCTGACTTTGCCAATGATGGGCCTTACCGGGTTTACGTATGGCAGCCCAATCCGGGAAAGTCCGCAGCGGTTTATGCGGCCTTTACTGAGGCGGCCAAAATGCATGCCGCGATGGGTGCCAAGGTGAACATCTATCAGGAAGGTGTGGGTGGCACCGGCAAGGTGCACTACGTGCTGACTTTTGACGATTGGGCGGGTATGGCCGATTTTGGCGACAAAGTGAGCGCCAGTGAGGAGTTCCGTTTTCTTCAGGCGGCATTTGCCGACGCAGCGACGCCAATCGGATCAGTCCAGGGCGAGCCGCTATACTATACCGGCCGCTGAAGACCTCTTGATAAGTGCGCCCCTTTTATGGGGCACGAGTTTTTTCGTTCGCCAAAAAAAGGAGAAATCCGATGAGATTTTTGATGGTTTTTTGTTTGCTGTTCATGGGGTCCCAGGCCTTTGCCGAGGACGCCATGCGCGATGTGAAAACCGCGAACCCGTTTATTCTCTTGCACCCTGAGTCGCAGCAGGCGGCTGCCGAGGCGTATTACGCCGCGGTGGAGAAAAACGTGTTCAACGGAGCAATTCCGCTCAAGCATGCGCAGTTGGCGGCGATATCGGCCTCGGTTGCCATGAAGTGTGTGTACTGCATACCCGCCCACACTGCATTTGCGCGTGCGGCCGGTGCCACCGAGGAAGAGATTAAAACGGCGGTGGCGATCGCGGCAGATGTTGCGCTGAATAGTTCCATGCTTTACGGCAACCAGTTCGACATGGAAACCTTTATGAAAATGTTTGAGTGAGGGCAGAGCGATAGCGCTCAGCAGGCACGCCCGAGCTTTAATTGCGAAGCCTCGATAAATCGTTAGGAGAGCAAGAAGGAGAACAAGATGCACAAAGAGACGAAAGATAGGAGCGTGGGTATCGCCGTCGGGCTGATGCTGACAATGATTGCTGGTCAGGCCTTGGCGCGGCCTGCCATGACGGTGCTGACGATTAACACCAAGAACCCGATGTCTTATATGCAGTGGGTCAAGGATAGCGGTGCGGTGATCGGTGAATCCATTGACGCGGCGGTGGGTGGCGTGTGTCTGCCCTCTGCCGGCTACTACGGCCCGGGTGAAATTTACTATTGGCACCTCTTTGCTGATCACGCCACCGCGATGGGGGCTGAGCAGTACAACCCCACGGTGATGGGGGAACTCAAAAAGCTCAAAGCTGAGCGAGTGGTCTCCCGTGGGGATGCTTATAGTGTGCTGATGGTAGAGCCCGGCGACTATGAGGTGGGCGAAACCTTCTCCAATTGGAATATCGTTGTCTCTACTCGGGATCCCGCCAAGTACGTGAGTGAAGTCAAACGCATGTCAGCCGCCGCCGATGAAAACGGTTTTTCTGATATCAGCTTCACTATTTATCAGTACTTGACGGGGGAGAACGCCGGCAAGTTGATGGCTGTGATTCAGGCCCCCAATGGCAATCGCCTGGGCGCGATGTTGGACGCGCTTGAGACGGAGTGGGCCTCGAGGATTCTGGGAGATATGGCGAAGATTCGCCGTTACGATCACGGCTTCACCATGAATTGTGAGGTGGTGCACGCCGCGGCAAGTTAATCCTTTGGATGGTTCTGGGATGCGGGTGCCTGCATTTTATGTAGTGCCCGCAGTTTCTCTTCCAACAGCTCGGTGAAGATGGCGAAATCGCCGTCGCAGGCCTTTAGCGCATCGCTATCCAATAACATTTCGACCCGATGGCCGTGATCCGCGACCACGCAGGGCAACTCCCCCACGACAGCATCCAGCAGGCTCTCCGGCGCCTCGTCGCGATGTAACCAGATGATGTTCGGCTCAGTTTCAGCACGGCTTCGCCAAGCCGATTTGCCCAGCGGGTTCCAGCCGTGGGAGATATCGCACAGCGCGCAGCTCTCGCGCCCCAGGCACTTTCCCAGGACATATTGGAGCTCGCCCAGCAATGAACCCTCTGCATTGAACAGGGCGAATACTTGTATGTCTCGTTTCATACGTTCTGGACACTTGCTATGGTCATGGTTAGTGTGAAATGTACACCGATGAAGTTTCAGCTTGAGGAGTCAAGGATGCACCCGCTGTTTCATACGCTCGTCTTTTTTGCGCTATTGCTCGCGAGCACCGTGAGTAAGGGCGATACGTTCTTTCCAACCGTCCAGTTCACGCTGAACCCGCATGCGGATCAGCCGCAAACTGTGGGATCTTTGGCAGGTAGCCGGGTCGTCAAAGGAGACAGACTTGAGTTGTCTTCCACCGATGGCCAGCAGTTCAGCTTTGTTATCCAATCCTCTCGCCTGACCAAAGCGGGTAACCGCATGGTCAGGGGGCGCTCTGAGGATGGCGCCGAGCTTTTACTGGGCATCAACGCCTCTGGCGAAGTGCTGGGGTCCGTTCGCGCCGACGGAGAGCATTACCAGCTGCGGGATCGTGGCGGCGTTGTCCAGATGGCGTGGTCTGACAGCCAACTGAACAAGCAGAACCGACGGCGTCGAGGTACCTCTGACGTGCAGCTCGAGGTCGCTCCGGTCGTTAGGGAACGAGCAATCCGTCTCGACTATCCGGTAATGAAAAATGCCCCTCGCACCGAGGCTGCCTACCCCACATACCGGACCGGCCCGGCTCAGATTGACTTGCTGGTTTACTACCAGGCCGGCTTCCCCGACGACCCAGACCTTGTGGTCGACACGGTGCTTGAGGTGGCCAATACGGCGTTCGCTGATAGCAACATCGACCTGCAGTTAAACGTAGCGGGGCTCGTCTCTCTGGATATTCCCACCGAATTACAAGAGACCCTGCTGCCGAAAATGCGCAGAGGCGAGAGTCCGTTCTCAACAATTGAGGCAGATCGGAGTTTCTATGATGCTGATCTGGCGGTCGCACTACTGCACTCGGTTCCTGAGGATGATGATGCCTGTGGAATCGCTAACGTGGGCGTGTATCAAGGTCTGCCGTGGCGGGGTGGATTTGCCTCCACCGTGTTGTGGCAGCCGGGCGGTTCATCAGACGACGGTAGTTTCTGCACCGAAACGACCTTTGCCCATGAGATAGGGCACTTACTGGGTTCCCTGCATGAGCGGCGTATTGCTGAAGAGGGCGATCAGGCTGCCTATGATTACAGTTGGGGGCACGTTGAGGCTTCCCCGCGCTTCAAGACAATTATGAGCTACGGGGATGAGTATGAGGCGCCCTATTTTTCCAACCCCAGACTGGATG
>WTHO01000014.1 GCA_011523115.1 Halieaceae bacterium
TTTAGGTTCCAGTGTCTTATGACGTGAGAGTTCAAGTCTCTCCTTCCGCACCAAGCCTGATCACCCTGAAGAGGCGCTTGAGCTTAGAGCGCACCGGTACAGAGTGGAATCTAGGGAGCGTGTTGCAAGGAGTCTGAAAGGTAACAAGCGTAACGGGTTTTTGTGGTCCACTTGTTGAGAGTTGTAGACCACAGCAACCAGATGACTTTTAGGAGCGCTACTAATGCGGGTTTCCGTTGAAACAACCTCAGGGCTTGAGCGTAGATTGACGGTCGGCGTCCCCGCTGACAGAGTCGATTCGGCAGTCAATAAGCGACTACAGGATGCCGCTCGCAACGTGCGCCTACCCGGCTTTCGTCCCGGCAAGGTCCCTATGAAGGTCATGCATCAGCGGTTTGGCGCGGGTGTGCGTCAAGAAGTGCTGGGCGAGGTAATCAGCCAGTCTTTTCAAGAGGCTGTGGTCTCCGAAAACTTGAGACCCGCCGGGCAGCCCAGCATCGAAGCGCGCAAAATGGACGCAGGCCAAGATGTCGAATATACGGCGACGTTCGAGGTATTTCCCTCAGTTGAGGTCAGTCCCATAGATGACCTGGCCATTGAGAAGCCTATGGCCGATGTCACCGAGGCAGACATCGACGACATTATTGAGGTATTCCGGAAACAACAGGGCAAGCTCGTCAAAGCGGATCGCGCCGCGGCGGAGGGCGATACGGTGCTCATTGATTTTCAGGGATACAAAGACGGCGAAATATTCGAGGGTGGCTCTGGCGAGGGTACGTCTCTGGAATTAGGCTCGGGCCGGATGATTCCCGGATTTGAGGACGGGTTGGTCGGCGGTAGCGCTGGAGAGGAAAGAATACTCAACCTTACCTTCCCCGAGGATTACCAAAAGGAAGACCTGGCGGGGGCTGCTGTCGAATTCAAAGTGCAAATATCCGAGGTGCAAGAGCTGGAACTCGCGCCGGTTGATGGGGCGTTATTCGCGCAGTACGGTCTGGAAGAGGGAACAGAGGAAGACTTCAGGGCTGAGGTCAAGCAGAACATGGAGCGTGAGTTGAGAAACGCGATCGAAGCGTCTGTGAAAAACCAAGTGATGGACGCTATTGTCGCGGCGCATGAGAGTCTTGAAATGCCTGCCTCGCTGATTTCGCAAGAGGTTAGCGCCATGCGCCAGCAAATGTTCCAGCAGTTTGGTGGGGCGGCACCGCAAGATATGGATCTCACCTCAATATTGCCGGATGAAATGTTTTCTGAGCAAGCCGAGCGCCGCGTCAGGCTCGGGCTGGTGGTCTCCGAAATGATCAAACAGTTCGAGTTGACCGCTGAACCCGCTAAAGTAAGGGAAGCGATTGAGGACATCGCATCGACCTATCAGGACCCCGATGAGGTGATCAACTGGTACTACTCTGAGAACGAACAACTCGCGGGTATAGAGTCGCGAGTCTTAGAGGACGCTGTCGTAGAGAAGTTGCTCGCTAGTGCTGCGGTCAACGAGGTAGCGTGCAGCTACCAAGACGCCTTAGCTAAGGCTCGACCTCAAGGGCAGTCTTAGGCGCCCACCACCTCAAGTTGCGACGATTTCAAGCCGCCGCTACGCGACTAATGTAAGGAAACCCTATGACCCATCAAGGTGATCTCGATCCCAAAGCCCTTGGCCTGGTACCCATGGTGATAGAGCAGACCTCTCGTGGGGAGCGCTCTTTTGACATTTATTCTCGCCTACTTAAAGAGCGCGTCATTTTTATTGTTGGCCCGATCGAGGATCAAATGGCGAATCTCGTGGTGGCCCAGTTGCTCTTTCTTGAATCAGAAAACCCTGACAAAGACGTTCATCTCTATATCAATAGCCCCGGGGGCTCTGTCACAGCAGGATTATCGATTTACGACACGATGTGCTTTATCAAACCGGACGTCAGCACAATGTGCATTGGCCAGGCGGCGTCGATGGGCGCTTTTTTGCTGAGTGGCGGCGCGAAGGAGAAGCGCTACATATTGCCAAATGCGCGAACGATGATTCATCAGCCCAGCGGTGGAGCCCAGGGTCAGGCAACGGATATCGAGATTCAGGCGAAAGAAATTCTCTTCTTGCGAGAGAGGTTGAATGGGCTGCTCGCAGAGCACACCGGGCAGCCAATTGACGTCATAGAGCGAGATACAGAGCGCGACCGTTTCATGAGTGCAGAACAGAGCGTCGAATACGGTCTCGTCGATGAGGTCATCTCCAGCCGCTGATGTGAAGAATTACGAGGCGTGGGCCCCTGCACTTGCAAAACCGCCCGAAACCTATCAAGGTTGTCAACTGTTTCCCCTTAGTGGGCCCGAGCACGGTTTATGACAGACGAGAACACCTCAGGCGATAACGGAAAACTGCTGTATTGCTCGTTTTGCGGGAAAAGCCAGAACGAAGTGCGTAAGCTTATTGCTGGCCCGTCGGTCTTCATTTGCGACGAATGCGTAGACCTGTGTAACGACATCATCCGGGAAGAAATTCAGGAATCGAGTTCGGAGGGTGAGGATGCCAAGCTGCCTATCCCCGAAGAAATTAACGAGATCCTCAACCAGTACGTAATTGGTCAACAAAAGGCCAAGAGAGTGCTCGCAGTCGCTGTCTATAACCATTACAAGCGCCTCCGCAATGCAGGGCCAACGGGGCGCGGTTCAGAAGACGTTGAACTGAGTAAGTCGAATATTCTTTTGGTGGGTCCAACGGGTTCCGGTAAAACGCTGCTCGCAGAGACACTCGCCAGACTGTTAGATGTTCCCTTCACCATAGCGGACGCAACCACGCTAACCGAGGCGGGCTATGTGGGCGAGGATGTTGAGAACATCATTCAAAAGTTGCTGCAAAAATGTGACTACGACGTAGACAAGGCGCAAATGGGCATTGTGTACATCGACGAGATAGACAAGATTTCAAGAAAATCCGACAACCCCTCGATCACCAGAGATGTATCGGGGGAGGGTGTTCAGCAAGCGCTGCTGAAGTTGATTGAGGGAACTGTTGCCTCGGTGCCTCCCCAAGGCGGCCGAAAGCACCCCCAGCAGGAGTTTTTGCAGGTGGATACCAGCAATATTTTGTTTATATGCGGTGGCGCGTTTGCCGGCTTGGACAAAGTGATCCGCAATCGGTCGGAAAAGGGCGGTATTGGCTTTGGCGCTGAAGTCAAAAGCAAGGATGAGACGTCAAATTTTGGTGAGACGCTGGGAGACCTTCAGCCAGAGGATCTGGTGCAATACGGGCTGATTCCAGAGTTCGTCGGACGTCTTCCGATTATCGCCACACTCGAAGAGTTGGATGCGGAGGCGTTGATTAGAATTTTGACCGAGCCACGCAACGCGCTCACCAAACAGTACGCCAAGATGTTTGAAATGGAAGGCGTCGAAATCGATTTCCGTGACGATGGCCTGCAGGCCGTCGCGGAAAGGGCGATGGAGCGCAAGACGGGTGCACGGGGACTGCGCTCTATTCTTGAGGGGATACTTTTGGAGTCTATGTACACGATTCCTTCGACTCCTGACGTGGCAAAAATCGTGGTGGACGAGTCTGTGGTCAGAGGAGACTCGGAGCCACTGCTGGTATACGAAACACCCAGTGCCGCTGCAGCCGGCGCGGAAGAGTAATCCTTCAATCATTTCAAGCCAGTGGGGCTTGGCGGCCAATCTGGTTTGCCTCCCACTCAGTACCAATATGAAGCCCGGCTCAGGGCACTCAATTTGATGCCGCTTTTATGTCGAAAACTGGGTTAGCGGGCCTTTAAGTTTGCCTTTGTGAGCCCCATGTACTGTCTTAGCAGGTTAAAACCACAGGAAGTGCTTAAGCAAAGGCCACCGGAGGGGAGCACAGGATGACCGATCAAGATCAGCAGTTGCCGCTATTGCCATTACGGGATGTGGTTGTCTACCCGAATATGGTGTTGCCGCTCTTTGTCGGCAGGGAACGCTCCATAGAGGCGTTAGAGCATGCCATGCAGGACAACAAGCAGGTTTTGTTGGTGGCGCAGCGAAACGCCGCTGACGACGAGCCTGGTGTTGACGACCTCTACCAAGTCGGCACCGTCTCCAACATTCTTCAATTGCTAAAGCTGCCAGATGGCACCATCAAGGTCTTGGTTGAGGGCGGCTATCGTGCCGCCGTACTGGCGATCGACGACGGCGTAGATTTCGCGGTGGCCTCTGTACGTCAGATCGAAACCGATTCAGTGAGTAAAAAAGAGTCAGCCTCGCTGGTCAAGGAGACCGTCGAACAGTTTGAAAAATACGTAGGGCTGAGCAAAAAAGTGCCCTCCGAGGTGCTGACTTCCCTCTCGGGAATAGACGATCCCGGCCGGCTTGCCGATACCATCTCAGCACACATGGGCGTTGATCTCGAGGAAAAGCAACGCATTCTTGAGATTGCCGATGTAAGAGGGCGTCTGGAACATCTCCAGTCTCTCATGAACGCAGAGATTGACTTATTTCAGGTCGAGAAACGGATCCGCGGGCGTGTCAAAAAGCAGATGGAAAAGAGCCAGCGAGAGTACTATCTGAATGAGCAAATGAAGGCCATCCAAAAAGAATTGGGCGAAATGGATGACGCGCCAAACGAAATCGACGAGTTGCAGACAAAAATAAATGACGCGCGGATGCCTCCGGAGGCACTGGAGAAAGCCAACGCCGAACTGGGCAAGTTGAAGATGATGTCCCCCATGTCAGCCGAAGCTTCCGTCGTTCGCGGCTTTTTAGACTGGATGGTGAGTATCCCGTGGTTCAAGCGCAGTAAAGTGCGTCACGATCTTAAACGTGCTCAGGCCGTTCTGGATGAGGATCACTTCGGGCTTGACGAGGTCAAAGAGCGCATTCTGGAATATTTGGCGGTTCAGAAGCGAGTCAGAAAGCTAAAGGGCCCGGTTTTATGTCTGGTTGGGCCGCCCGGGGTGGGCAAGACATCCCTCGGCGAATCGATCGCGAGATCGACCAACAGGAAATTCATTCGCATGGCACTGGGTGGCGTCCGAGACGAAGCCGAAATCCGAGGCCATCGCAGGACCTATATAGGCTCCATGCCCGGGAAACTGCTGCAAAAGATGTCTAAGGCCGGCGTCAAGAACCCACTCTTCCTGCTCGATGAAATCGATAAAATGGGAATGGATCACCGTGGTGACCCGGCTTCAGCCATGCTGGAAGTACTGGATCCGGAACAGAACCACGCGTTTAACGACCATTACTTGGAGGTCGACTACGACCTGTCGGACGTGATGTTCGTCTGCACTTCGAACACCATGAATATCCCCGGGCCCTTGCTGGACCGCATGGAGGTAATCCGCATACCCGGCTATACGGAAGACGAGAAACTCAACATTGCGCAACGTTATCTCATCCCCAAGCAGACCAAACTCAATGGGCTAAAGGCTGGCGAGATCGAGATTACCGAAGATGCGTGCCTCGATATTATCCGGTACTACACCCGTGAAGCGGGCGTTCGCGCTTTGGAGCGTCAGATTGCAAAGGTCTGCAGAAAGCTGGTTAAAGCCTTCGCCCTCGGGGAGCGGGAGTCGGGCCAAAGTGTATTGCCTGACATGCTTCCCGATATTCTGGGTGTCCGCAAATACAACTTCGGCACAGCTGATAAAGAGAACAAAATCGGGCAGGTGACAGGCCTGGCATGGACGTCTGTCGGCGGTGAACTGCTGACGATCGAAGTGGCATCGACGAGGGGCAAGGGCCGTGTGGTGAAGACAGGATCACTCGGTGACGTCATGCAAGAATCGATTCAGGCAGCCAATACGGTGGTCCGGGCGAAGTCACAGTCACTTGGCATTGCGGCGCGCGTACACGATGCCCGTGACATTCATATTCATGTGCCTGAGGGCGCGACACCCAAAGACGGACCGAGCGCAGGGATCGCCATGTGTACCGCATTGGTGAGTAGTTTGACCGAAATCCCCGTGAAAGCGGACGTGGCAATGACGGGTGAGATAACCCTGCGAGGAGAGGTACTGCCGATTGGGGGCCTCAAAGAGAAACTGCTTGCGGCGCGGCGGGGTGGCATTGGCGTTGTGGTGATCCCCCACGAAAACGAACGCGACCTTAAGGAAGTGCCGGATAATATTAAAGAAAATCTTGATATCCGCCCCGTAAAGTGGATCGATGAGGTGCTTGCGATCGCGCTTGAGCGGATGCCCGAACCGATGACTGATGAGGCCTACATGGATGGCGTACTGTCGATCACAAACAGCGATGATTCTCAATCTGATTCGGGTGACGTAAATCGACCCAGATCCCACTGATTTCGCGGTTTCCGCGTTGACCAACGGGGATCTCAGGAGTACGCTTTACGCAGGCAATGTGAGATGTGCCGGTGAAAATTCAGCTCAAACCACTCGAGGGGTAACAACGTGAACAAAAATGACTTGATTGATGCCATCGCCGCAGACGCGGATCTTTCCAAAGCTTCGGCTGGTCGCGCACTGGATGCTGCGATTGGTGCGATTACCGGTGCACTCGCAAAAGGCGGTAGCGTTTCGCTGGTAGGTTTTGGAACGTTTTCCGTGAAGGCGCGAGCGGCGCGTCAGGGACGTAATCCGCGCACGGGTGAGACCATCCAGATCGCGGCCTCGAACACACCCGGGTTCAAGGCAGGTAAGGCGCTTAAGGATGCTGTTAATAAGTAATTGAACCGTTCAGCCGTCAATCAAGACGGCTACAGAGAAGGCGCCATTGTGCGCCTTCTTTATGTCTGGCCAATGAGAATTTCCAGACGTCGGCCTGCTTAACAGCGCGTTGACATTACGTTCCATGCCGGCGTCGGTTGGGTCACTCAGCTACCCGGATTTATCGTCTATAGAGCAGAACAGCTATGCTTCAATCCATGCGTCAGGGTGCACAAAGCACCGCCGCGAAAATTATCATCGGCCTGATCGTGCTGTCATTTGCGGCCTTTGGCCTGGAAACACTGCTTCCCGGCGGCTCTGGGTCATCTGTTGCAGAGGTCAACGGAGAGGAAATTAGCCCTGCGGCGCTGCAGGAGGCGGTCACACAGCAAAAACGCCGTCTGGTGAGTATTCTCGGTGAGGATATCGATCCGTCATTGCTCGATGACGACCGTCTTCAACCGAGAGCGCTTGAGTCCCTGATTCAACGTATTCTCCTGTTACAGCGGGCGTCTGCACTGAGCCTGGTTGCCTCAGAGAGCCAGATTGGTGAAGCGATCACATCAATCGAAACCTTTCAGCTGAATGGCGCTTTCTCGGTTGACGCTTACAAAAGCGTCCTGGCGAACGCCGGTTACACGCCTGAGCGATTTCGGAGAGCGCAAGCCGAGGACATTGTGCTCACGCAGTTGCAGACAGCGATCAGCGAGTCTGAGTTCACTACCAATATCGAATTTGCAGCCGCCGTTGACCTGCTCGCCGAGGAGCGTGACGTCAGATATCTGGTTGTGCCGGAAACCGGTTTGATAGCTGAAGATGCACTTTCGGACGAGGCACTTCAGGCCTATTACCGCGACAACGAGGCGGACTTCTTTTATCCGGAGCGAGTCATCGCGGACTATATTTTGCTCGATGCAGCCGATTTTGCCATCAGCGTCGATGAGTCGACCGTCCTAGAGCAATACGAGGCGGTAAAGGATGAGTATCAGGTTGCTGAGCAAGCGCGCGTTTCTCACATTCTCCTCACGCAGGGCGATGACGAGACGGATGCGGACTTCTCCGGACGCCTCGCGATGGTTTCTGACCGGTTGTCGCGCGGTGATGACTTTGCGGACGTCGCCGCTGAATTGTCTGACGATCTCGGATCGGCAGGGATTGGCGGTGAGCTGGGCTTCACCGATGGGACGGCGTTTCCAGAGGAAATGGAGGCCGCGATTGCGTTGCTGGCGACTCCGGGTGAGGTATCCGAGCCTGTCGAGACTGATGCGGGAACCCACTTTATCCGCCTCGAGGAACGAATCGCGGGCAATGCGGTTGATTATGAGAGTGTAAAAGCAGAGCTGCGCGAGTCTATCGAGGACGCCGAGGCCGAACGCGCGTTGTTGGTCGCCGCAGAGGAACTGAAGGATTTGGTATTCAATGCGAGCGATCTGGCTGGCCCGGCGGCGGCTATTGAAGTGTCTGTTAAGACCTCTGAGCCGTTTACGCTAGAGAAGGGTGCCGGTCCTTTTGGCGAGCAACGAGTGCGCGATTTGGCATTTGCGCCCGACGTAAAAGATGCCGGCAATAACAGCGACGTCATAGAGCTGTCTGGGCAACGCTTCATTGTCGTCAGGGTAAACGAGGTCAAGCCATCTCAAATTGCACCGTTTGCGGATGTAGAAAGTCAGGTGAGGGCCGAGGTGGCGGCCGCAGCTGAGGAAGAGGCCCTGGCTGCAATTGTGGATCAGGCTGAATCGATGCTTATGGCGGGAGCGTCTGTGGAGTCAGTCTCAAAGGAGCTGAACCTTGAATGGCGAGTAGAGCTGTCGGCGACACGCCTCGCTAGTCAATTACCGCGCCCCGTGCGTGACGCCGCCTTCACCATGTCTGCGGGAGACGCGGCGACGTTGAGAACTGTGGCACTGCCCGGGGAGGGTTACGCTATCGTTCAATTGGCACGGGTAACGCCCGGGGAACCGAGCGCAATCACCCAGACTGAAAACCAACAACTGTCGAATCTCCGAGTAAACGAGCAGCAACAACTGAGCTTCGACGAGTTTCTTGTTCATCAGAGAGATTCCGCTGACATCGTTATTCGGTAACGTGAAGACAGGGGGACTGGCTGGGCCTTATGCGAGAGCACGATGACAGTGGAGACAACTCGCTACAAGACCTGCTAAACCAGGTGCCCGATAAACACCACGTGGAAACGCGGCTTGAGGGCGCGCTGTCGATAAACGGACGGCACCCCGCGCCATTGCACTTATGGAACCCAGACTATTGCGGCGAAGTTGATATGGCGATCGCTCATGATGGCACCTGGTTTCACGAGGGGGTGCCGATCAAACGGACAGAGCTGTGGCAACTGTTTGCGGGTATTTTGAGGAGAGAGGACGACGGCGAGTACTACTTGGTTACACCTGTCGAAAAATGTCTGGTATCGGTTGCCTTACATCCGCTGATCATCACGGATATTGCCCCCTGCGAGGCTCGGGAGGGTCCGGGTCTGGCGGCCTCACTCAATGCGGGTGGCCGTTTCCCCATCTCTGCGGACTACCCGCTCAAGCTTGAGCAGAAAGCCTCTGGCGCCGCTTACATCGAGCTCCCACACGGGCTCTCTGCCCTTTGCTCAAGAGCCGCTTGGTATCGGCTCGTCGATATGGCAGACGAAGCCTACAGCGTGCTGAGTCATGGAGCGCGGTTTTTTCTGGGGTAACGCGCCCCGTCACATGTTGGGGTAGTTGGGCCCCCCAAAGCCTTCCGGCGTAATCCATGTGATGTTCTGCGATGGATCCTTGATATCGCAGGTTTTGCAATGCACACAGTTCTGGGCGTTGATTTGAAAGCGGGGACCGTCTGACTCGTCCACGATTTCGTATACGCCCGCCGGGCAATAACGCTGGGCAGGTTCGGCATACTTGGGCAGATTGACCTCAATGGGTATCGACTGGTCCCTGAGCGTGAGGTGACAAGGCTGGTCCTCTTCATGATTGGTGTTCGATAAAAAGACCGAGGACAGCCTGTCGAAGGTAATTTGATTGTCAGGCTTGGGGTAGATGATCGGTTTCGCGACCGCGGCCTCGTCAAGACACGCATAATCAGGCTTGCTGTCATGGAGGGTGAACGGGAGACGACCCGCAAACAGGTTTTGGTCTATCCAAACCATCGCTGCGCCGAGCAGCGTGCCGAATTTGTGCATGAACCCCGAGAAATTTCTTGAGCTGTGAAGCTCCTTGCCCAGCCAGGAATCCTTCAGCCGGGCTGAAAAGTCAGAGAGCAGGGCAATAGGGGCCTCACTGTGAAGCGAGGCCATGATGCTTTCAGCAGCCAGCATGCCGCTCTTCATTGCTGTGTGATTCCCTTTAATCTTTACACTATTGAGCGTGCCCGCGTCGCAGCCGACGAGTATGCCGCCAGGGAATGCCATCTCTGGAAGAGAATTTTGACCGCCTTTTGCCAGAGCGCGGGCACCGTAGGCAATCCGCTCCCCGCCTTCGAGTACCTCTTTGGTCTTCGGGTGCGTCTTCCACCGCTGGAATTCCTCAAACGGGCTGAGATGCGGATTGCTATAGTTCAGGTCAGCGATGAGGCCCAGATAAACCTCGTGATTTTCCGCGTGGTACAGAAAGGCACCGCCGCTCGAGTTTGATTCTGACAACGGCCAACCGATACCGTGTACGACCAGACCCTCCTGGTGTTTCTCCGGATCTATTTTCCAGACTTCCTTGATTCCGATTCCATAGTGCTGTGGATCGCGCCCATCATCCAGAGAGAAATGTGAGATCAGTTGCTTCCCGAGGTGCCCACGGCACCCCTCTGCGAATACCGTATATCGCGCATGCAGTTCCATACTGGGTACATAACTATCCTTTTGCTGGCCATCCGCACCGACACCCATCTCACCAGTGGCAATGCCCTTTACTGCTCCCTCATCGTCGAACAGGATCTCTGAAGCTGTGAATCCGGGGTATATCTCGACGCCCATGCCTTCGGCTTGCTCCGCCAGCCATCGACAGACATTGCCCATTGATACGATATAGTTGCCATCGTTATGGGTTGGCCTGGGGATCGCAAAGCCCGGAAGCTTAATCGCGCTGCGCTCGCCAGTGTAAAAGTAAAAAGTATCGCCCGTGACCGGAGTATTCAGTGGGGCGCCGCGTTCCTGCCAGTCGGGGATCAATTCATTGAGCGCACGGGGCTCAAGTACGGCACCAGAGAGGATGTGTGCGCCCACCTCCGATCCTTTCTCGACAACGCATACGGTGGTCTCTCGCCCTGCTGACTCTGCTAATTGCATCACCCGAATTGCTGCAGACAGACCCGCTGGACCTGCTCCTACAACAACAACATCAAACTCCATCGACTCACGTTCCACACCACACCTCTCGACCTTGAATAGCGGCTTTTGGGTTATCTCCAACATCACCGAAATCCATTACAATCCGGCCCGTTGGGTGCTTTACTTTGCGGCGGCATGATACACTAACGGGGTCGCACAAACAGGCTTCCTGTTTGATGGAGAGCGTGACCTCCGACTGATGGCCGACCTCGGGGTAGGGCGGGCTAGAGTTGGCTCGCTCCGATGGGTAAACGCGGTAGTAACACAGCTCCATCGCGCGGCATCGAACAATCTGCACACAGATCTAGACTTTATCTGGAGACACCATGAAAGCATTGGTCGCGGTTAAACGCGTGGTTGACTACAACGTCAAGGTCAGGGCGAAAGCGGATGGCACTGATGTTGACTTAAATAACGTCAAAATGGCCATCAACCCGTTTTGTGAAATTGCGGTGGAGGAGGCGGTGAGGCTCAAGGAGGCCGGCACCGTGACCGAAATTGTCGCGGTGTCCGTTGGTGAGAGTAGTTGCCAGGAGCAAATCCGCACCGCGCTGGCGCTCGGTGCAGACCGTGGCGTTCATGTAGAGGTCGAAGGCAAACCGGAGCCACTCTCCATTGCCAAATTGTTGAAGGCTGTCATCGCTCAAGAGTCACCCGATCTCGTCATCATGGGGAAACAATCGATTGACGGAGACAACAATCAGACGGGTCAAATGCTGGGTGCGCTGACGGGGATGGGCCAAGGCACCTTCGCGTCCGAGGTAAAAATCGGTGATGGCTCGGTGGAAGTGGTGCGCGAGGTAGACGGTGGGCTGCAAACTGTGTCCTTGACCCTGCCCGCTATCATTACGACTGACCTGCGGCTGAACGAGCCCCGTTACGCGTCACTGCCTAATATTATGAAGGCAAAGAAAAAACCCCTCGAAACCCTCACGCCCGAGCAGCTTTCTGTGGCGGTGCAGTCTCACGTCACGCAGGTTGCCGTGGCGCCCCCTCCCGAGCGAGCCGCGGGCATCAAGGTTGAGGATGTCTCGCAATTGGTCGACAAACTGAAAAATGAAGCGAAGGTGATCTGATGAAAACGTTGGTTATTGCTGAGCACGACAATACGTCATTGAAAACAGAGACGCTTAACGCGGTAGCAGCCGCGGGCGCACTGGGCGGCGACGTGGATATACTCGTCGCCGGAGCCGGTTGCGGCGCGGTCGCAGACGCAGCCGCGCAAGTTCCTGGTGTTTCAAAAGTCATTTGTGCGGATAACGGCGCTTATGAACACCAGCTGGCGGAGAACGTGAGTCTGCTGGTCGCCGAGCTAGGGGCTGACTACGACAATCTTCTGGCGCCTTCGACAGCCAACGGCAAGAACATTATGCCGCGCGTTGCAGCCTTACTCGATGTTGGCCAGATCTCTGACATCCTTGCGGTTGAGAGTGCCGACACCTTCAAGCGACCCATCTACGCTGGGAATGTCATCGCAACGGTTCAATCCGCCGACCCCAAGAAAGTGATCACCGTTCGGACTACGGCCTTTGATGCTGTGGCGGCTGAGGGGGGCAATGCGACGGTAGAAGCCTGTTCCGCGGCCCATGACGCTGGCGTCTCGCAGTTCATCCGTGAAGAAGTTGCCGAATCTGATCGCCCGGAGCTGACTTCAGCCTCAGTTGTGATCTCCGGTGGCCGTGGCATGCAAAACGGCGACAACTTTAGTCTGCTTGAGGGCATTGCGGATAAGCTGAACGCAGCGATCGGCGCCTCACGAGCGGCGGTCGACGCTGGATTTGTGCCGAATGACTATCAGGTGGGGCAGACCGGCAAAATCGTCGCTCCTGATCTGTACATCGCTGTCGGTATTTCCGGTGCCATCCAGCATTTGGCAGGCATGAAAGACAGCAAAGTGATTGTTGCGATCAACAAGGACGAAGACGCTCCCATTTTTCAGGTTGCGGATTACGGGCTGGTCGCAGATCTCTTTGAGGCATTGCCTGAGCTTGAGGCCGCCATTTAAGACTCCGGGCGCCGCTACTCATCCGAGGGGCGCCACGCCGTGCAGCCGCGATGTGGGACTAGTCGCGGCGCAGGTTCTCCCTGATGGCGATGGGGTTGGGTAGCGTCAATACCACCACATAGGACGACACCAATAACGTGATGATGGTGCACGCCTGGATAAGTGTGGCGGCGGCACCCCCCAACAGACCTTTTGATAGACCCAGAAAAGCGATCAGCAGGGCGAACTCACTACATTGCCCGAGACGTAGGCCAAGATTCCATGCCAGTTTTGGCTCCTCAAAGACACCCCTGACTAATACGTAGAAGACTGCCGGCTTGAGCGCCAAAAAACAGGTTGCTATGACCAGCGAGGGTAATGCCACCTGGGGGAGCAGCGTCATATCTAGACCACTGCCCACCGAAAAGAAGAAAACGACCAGGAAAAAATCCCGCAGCGGCTTCAGACTTATGGCGATGTATTGGGCAATCGGACTGCTGGCGATGCTAATGCCCGCGATAAAGGCGCCTATTTCCGCCGAGAGTCCCATCCAGATAGCCAACTCGGCCATGCCAAGACACCAGCCAATCGATAACAGGAAAATATATTCGTGATAACGATCAAAGCGCTTGATCAAATTCAACAGCACGAACTTGACGCTCAGCCAGCTCGCCGCCCCTAATAAAGGAAGCGTAATCAGAGGCTTAAGTGACTCAGCCGCGCTGAGGTCTTCTGCGCTAACGCTCTCCATCATCACCAAAACGACAATGGCGAGAAGATCTTGGAACAGGAGCAACGCAATCATTAATTCGCCGAGATGGCGATGATGCAGTACGGTGGTGGGCAGCAACTTGATGCCGATAATCGTTGATGAAAACACCAGTGCGGCGCTGATGAGGATGGCATCCCAGCCGTTGAAGCCAAAGACGAGGCTCAGTCCGTACCCGGTCGAGGCAAACACCACCGCGCTGATGAGTGCCACCAGCGTGGACTGACGCAAACTGTTCCATAGCGCAACGGGCTTCATATCGAGGCCGAGCAGAAACAAGAGCAGGATGATGCCCACGTGGCCTGCGCCGGAGACCAGCTCCATATCGGACACAACGCCCAGCCCATACGGCCCGAGTGCCACGCCAAGCGCGATGTAGGCAATGATGATCGGCTGCTTGGCGTAAAGTGCGATCGATGACAGCACCGCCGCACCGAGAAAAATCGCCGCAAAGGTGAACGTGATACCAGTTTCCATGAATTATCCGGTCTTGATTTGCAAGCGTTGAAGAAAATGCATGCCTTGGCCGGAGTCGTGCCAGGGCCTTTTTACGGCTGTATTTTGGCACAGTCACATCTCGAAGCGGATGGGGTGACACAATGCATTTATACCCACTGGAGATTTGAGCTGGATAACCGTTACAATCCCGCCGCCCATCGGGACTAGGATTCAAAAAACGCCCTTTACTCATAGTGCGGTCGCTGATGCTACGCGACCCGGGAGAACTTTGATGTCGAAAAGTAACCTTGAAGATGGTGTCGCCGATGCGATTGCGGCCACGGCGCTGATCAGTGTCGCGCTGGTGACACTGATGATTTGGCTGTCGGGGCTACCTAGCTAACGCTAGACATTCCGAAAAGCGATGGTCATCGACGTTGCCGCCAGTCAACGTCACCAGGATACGCTGCCCGAGAAACCGCTCCGGCTTCTCCAGTAACACCCCCAGCGCGACAGCGCCGCTGGGTTCCAGCCTGAGTCCGAGATGTTGCCAGACGATCTTCATGGCCTTGGCCACCCATTCACTGGTTACGTAGAGACCCTCGGCCCTATTGGCTTGATTAATAGAGAAAGTGAGTTCCCCGGGGGTGGGCGCCAAAAGGCCGTCGCACCACTTCGCGCCATTGCCAGGCGCTTCCACCCGCTCTCCACGCTGAAAAGAGAGGTAATGGTCGTGCCAACCCTCAGGCTCCGCGGTGAAGATGCGCGTATCAACGCAATGTGATTTGAGATAGGTACCGACCCCAGCGGCTAATCCGCCGCCCCCGGTACAAATGAGTGCGGCATCGATCGGTGTCTGGACCTGCCTGACAACTTCGGCTCCACAGGTGCCCTGACCGGCGATGGTGTCCCAGCTGTCATAAGGCTTCACCAGTGGCGCGGGACGCTCACTTTGAAGGGCCTTTGCAACCTGCTCCCGGTCCTCTGACATGCGGTCATACCAGATAAGTTCTCCGCCCAGACGACGAATACGGTCAATCTTGGCTGCAGGCGCATCATCGGGCACAACAATTTGAGCACTCATCCCCAGGCAGCGAGCGGCATAGGCGACGCCAATACCATGATTCCCGGAGGAAAACGCGATGACACGATCCACTCCTTTCGAGGAGAGCTGCGTCATGACATTCAATGCCCCACGAATTTTGAACGATCCCGTCGCCTGCGCGCACTCTGCTTTGAGTAAAACCTGCCCGCCAATCATCGAATCGAGCGAAGGTATGCGCAACAGGGGGGTCGCGGGCGCGTAGCGGTGCACCCGAGGCAGGGCCGCGGCGATGTCGGCCACCAAGCGCGACTGCTGAGCATCGTTGAGAGGGCCTGTTGGGGAGGGTGCGAGAGAGTCCTCAATCATGGTCATCAAGTCTACTGCAGACGGGCCACGCGTGTTGCAGGGCGATGCGCGTTACGACCATGGCCCCCCATCGATAGGGGGGCCTCGTTGTCAGGCGCAACACAAACCCGTTATTATCCGAGCGCTCTGCTTGGTTATTACAGGGACTTCTAGACATGATCACCATTACCGAATCGGCACAGGAATATCTGGCTGAACTGCTGTCCAAGCAGGAGGACGCTCTGGGCGTTCGCGTGTTCATTAATGATCCAGGTACGCCGCGAGCTGAGACATGCATCGCATACTGCCGAGAGGGCGACGTGGAGGAGGGCGATCAGGAGGAATCCTATGAGCGCTTTACGGCTTGGTTTCAAGGCCGCAGCATCCCGTTTCTCGAAGACGCGCTGGTCGATTATTCTCCGGATCGTATGGGCGGGCAGCTCACGATCAAGGCACCGAATGCAAAAATGCCGCGCGTGTCTGACGATAGCCCCATAGAAGATCGCATCAACTACGTCCTATATAACGAGATCAATCCTTCATTGGCTGCTCACGGGGGCGAGGTGTCCCTCATCGAGGTAACCGACGACCAGTTTGCGGTGCTGCAGTTTGGTGGGGGTTGTCAGGGCTGCAGCGCGGTGGATATGACCTTGAAGGGCGGTGTTGAGAAGACCTTGTTGGAGCAAATTCCCCAGCTTGCAGGCGTCCGGGATACGACCGATCACAGCGATCGCAGTCAGGCGTATTATTGACCCCTCCGCGCTTTTAACCCTCTGGCGATGTCTCGGGATAATCCAAGAATCAGTGATTCGGTTGTCGCCCAGTCAATACACCCATCTGTCACCGACACGCCGTAGCGGAGCGCCGACAGGTCCCTTGGGATCGCCTGATTTCCAGCCTCTAAATTGCTCTCCAACATGATGCCTATGATGGACTGATTGCCCTGCACAATCTGTTCGCCTACATTCTGTGCAACCGCAGGCTGCAGGGCCGGATTCTTCTCAGAGTTGGCGTGACTGCAGTCGACCATGATGTTGGCATGAAGGTTCGCCGCCTCGAGGGCTGCCTCACAACAAGCAATGTGCTCTGCGCTGTAATTTGGACCATGGCTACCCCCCCTCAGCACAATGTGCCCATAACGATTGCCACTGGTTTCGAAGACCGAGACCTTACCGTCCGAGTTGATACCCAAAAAACGATGAGGGTTGGCGACTGACTGTAGGGCGTTCACTGCCACTGCCAGACCGCCGTCAGTACCATTCTTAAAGCCCACGGGGGAGGAAAGCCCACTGGCCATCTCGCGGTGAGTCTGAGATTCGGTAGTGCGCGCCCCGATCGCTGACCAGCTAATGAGATCATGGAGGTACTGCGGCGTGATGGGATCGAGCGCCTCTGTTGCGGTTGGTAACCCCATCGCCAGAATATCCCTGAGCAGCGTCCGGCCAGTTTCTAGCCCGCTCTCAATCGCGAAAGAGTCGTCGAGGTTTGGATCGTTGATTAAACCCTTCCAGCC
>WTHO01000015.1:0-5505 GCA_011523115.1 Halieaceae bacterium
GTATCGGTCTCGGCCACGCCGCGCGTCACCTGCCGCGTGCTGTGTCGCGCAAGTAGCGGGCCCGCCGCGGGCTTGCGCCGCACCTGCACCGTGAGCTCCACCGTCGGCACCCAGCCATAAGCGCCGTACAGCGTAAAGATCGGTGGCGGCATGATGTCAGCAAACATCAGGAGGTCAATCGGCCCGGGCGCGGCGCCGTCCTTATGTGCCAGCCAGGCAACGAACTCACCCGAGCTATTGGTCTGCCCGTCGGTAAAGACTTCAGCACCCTGAACCATACGCAGATCGATGCTCTGGTGAATTTCCAGATGCGACATGGCCAGTGAGGCAGCTTCATCGAATGCCGGCACCGTGGGCGGCGTGGCGTTGGTCCAATCGGGCCCCTTCAGTAAGTCGAGATCGGTGTAGGCTGCGGTCGCCCTGAGCTTGAGTTGACCCTCCTGTCGCAGATCGGCACTGGCAAAATGCGTGCTCCGCGTCTCGGAAAGTGACTCGACGGCAACCTCGACCTCCCCTAATGCCACCGGCGCCAGATAAAACGCATTAATACTGAGCGGATCCGGCTGTTCGAGCGCCTCAGACAAGGCGCGCCCGACGAGCGCGAGCACATAGCCACCATTGGCCACAGAGCCGATGCGCCAGCCTCGATGCACTTCCGCCCGCCATCGAGACTCATTCAGTGGCGAGACCGCTGTATCTGACAAAAACTGGCTCATACTGCTCCTCTATCGACCCCCCCGGGGGGCGTTTGTCCGGTATCCGTTCAGGCACGTTTTCTGCGCCCCATGCCCTGTCGGTGCTTTTTTGGCTCACATCGATCTATACTGGCTTGCCGTATTACGAGCCGGAGAGGGATCTTGGCCCATACGTGTCGACTGTCAGCCCGGCAAGGATTGCCGCTTCTGACCCTACTTATTGCTGGGGCGGCATCGTTTTTTGTAAACGCCCAAGCGCAAGAAACCGTCCCTGAAAACGCTGGCGATAATACCGAAACGGCGCCTATCGTAATCGATATGGCCGCGCCATTGGAGCCCGAGCGTGCGCCCCCGCCGCCGCCAGAGCCGAGCGCTCTGGGTGTGTATCGAAACTACATCCAGTCAATGGAGGCAAATGGTGGCGCCTTTGCGTCGGGCCTCACTGAACAGTTACTGGGGCTCGGATTGAATTTGCAGGCGCTGGATCGTCATGCCGAGGCGGCCGCGGTGCTCAAGCGCGGTGTTCACGTGAGTCGGGTTCAGTCAGGCCTGTACTCGGCGGATCAAATCCCCCTTCTCAGGGCCGAGATCCGCAGCCTGATCGCGCTGCAGCGTTTTGACGAGGTCGATGAACACCAGCGCTATTTGGCGCGCGTGGAATCCGAGGCACTGGAGGGATCAGCCGCCTCGATCGCTGCCTTGCTGGACCAAGGTGCCTGGGCGGAGCAGGCGTGGGAGCTCAAGCTCGGGGAGCAGGAGGCACATCTGGAGCATCTGGCGAGGAGTTGGGACTACTACCTCTTGGCCTATAACCAGAGCGTCAAACTCTACGGTGATCAGTCTCCCGAGCTGCTCAAATCACTGGAGGGGATGCTGCGCCTGCAATATCGATTTGCTGATCTGCAGCGGCAGAGCGCAAGTCAAAGCAGCTTTGGTAATAGCAACTATCGCCAAACCACCGCTCTGGGTGGCGCCTTCCGGCGAGGCGAAGCCGTACTCTCCACTATATATGGCCTCAAACTCCAGAACGGCTCGAGTGCCGGTGAGCAGGCAAGCGATCTCACGCGTCTGGGTGATTGGGCCTGGTGGATGGGAAAGCGTTCCAACGCGCGCAAATACTACGAGCAGGCATGGCACAGGGTCACGCTTCCCCCACCCGATACGCAAGACGAGTCCGGCGCCACGGCAGAGCCCGGTGCAACGGGAGAGCCCAGCGCAACGGAAGAGCCCGGCCCGACTGCAAACGAGACTGAAGCACCAAGCGCGCCTGCCGACGGCTTGGGTCTCGCGGACGTTGCCGGGAATGACGCCGATGTGACAGACGACGCTGGCCTGCCTGAGGACATGAAAACCCCCAATCAAAACGCCGCGGATAAATCCTCTGACGAGACGAGCGTCGCATCACAACCCCCTGCAGACGATGCAGAGCCTAGAGGGGACGGCGCGTCACAACCGTTACTGGCCATTGAGCTGGGGGGCCCACCCGTCGATGACCCCGTGATGCGGGCGGCACTTTTTGAGTCACCCTCGCCACTTCCTGACATCGACGGCATTCGCGCGCTACCGCCGTTCAGGCGGGATGCAACGGGTCCTCTGGTCGTGCAATTTCGTTTGAATGAGTCCGGAAAAATCACACAACTTGAACGTCTCGCAGTGGCACCTGTCGAAGAGACTGAAGCCACGAGCCCGGATACAGATACCGAAACAGGCACCGAAGAGGAGGAAGCCGTCGCACAACCCGCGATCGAGAGCGACCCTAATGTGGACCGCTTGCTCAGAAAAATGCGTAAAACGCGTTTCCGGCCTCGATTTGAGGGCGGCAAGCCCGTGGCGACTGATATGATCGTGTGGTCTTTTGATCTGAATCCGACGGGTTCATAAGCGATGGTCGTATACACCCCATGAACACCCGATTTTTCATGCAAGCGCATCAGCCCAACCTCCTGCGCTGGCTCGCGACAGGCGCATTGGTCGGTGTGATGTTGACGTTGATGGGTTGTCCCTCCGCCAGCACGCCAACGACGCCCTCTGTGCCGTCGCCCCCTTCGTCGCCCTCGAGCTCCGGCGCCTCCTCACCCGCGTCGAGTGGATCCAGCGGGCCCAGCTCACCAAGCTCCAGCAGCTCGTCAAGTTCCAGCAGCAGCTCGGGCTCCAGCTCGAGTAGCGGCAGCTCTGGCGCCAGCGGTCCCAGCTCATCAGGCAGTAGCGGGAGCGCCGGCTCCAGCGCGCCCAGCTCGGGTAGCGGCAGTCCAAGTGCCGGGGCATCAGGCAGCCAAGGGGCTGGAATGCCCGGGAGCCCCTCCAGCGGAGACAGCGCCGGTGATGGCGCCGCCGGGAGCGACAGTGCGGGCGGCAATATGCCCGGTGATGCGGGCGCCGGCGGTGGTGAGCCGGGTTTCGGTGATATGGCAGGGGGCGCAGATCTGCCCTCAATGGTCGACACCCTCCCGACCTTTGATGAGACCTATGGCGCGGAAGGCAATGCCGAAGGCGGTGCGCAAGAAGGCGGCGCACCGGATGGCGACGAGACAGGTGGTAGCGCTGGCGGCAACAACGGATCCGGCAGTGCGGGGCAGAACAGCGGCGTTGCAGACAGCGGCGACGCGACCGGGCCCGGCACCCGCGCCAGTGGTGGCATGGAGTCAGATGCGGGGACCGGTGGGCCCATGACCGCCGCCGAGCGGGTCGCGATTCTGGACCGACAGCTCGAGGAAAGCACCCGCGATTTCGACGGCATTATTTATGATGAGGAGCAGCGCCAGCGCGAGGCAGCCCGTGATCGCGCCGCGCAGACTGCCCAAACCGGGGGCGGCGGCTCGGAGCCAAACGATGCCGAGGAACCCACTTTTGGTGGCGGCATGGCCAGCGCCGGTGGTGGCTCAGTGGGCGGCGGTATCGGTGGCCGCAGTAGCGCACCACCCACCGATGGCGCCAAGTATCCTCCACCACCCGACATCCCCAATGGCAACGATGACGACGTGGTGGCCCGCCAGTTGCGCGAGGCGGCGATGCGGGAACCCGACCCCGCCGTCCGGGACAAGCTCTGGCAGGAGTATCGGAAGTACAAAGGGATTGAGGAGCCTGACTCATGATGCGCCTGATTTTGCCCCTCACGCTCGGCATGGCGCTCTTGTCAGGGTGCGTCTCCGAGACCGTGAAGTCGACCTCGGTACCCGTGCTGGATACACCGACCACGCTCGCCCCGGAGGCGGAATTGCTCGATGTTGGGGTGGTGATCCTCGATCCGGGCATCAGCGCTGAAGAAGACGAGGAGCTGGTTTATCCCGAGGTGCGCAAGGCTGAAGCCACCTTCATGGCGACCGAGCTGGCGGAGGTCCTCGCCGAGCAAGGAGGCTGGGGTGCAGTCAGGGTGGTACCCGACGACCGGCAGTTCTCCGATCTGCTGGTCCGCGGCACGATACTAGGCTCCGACGGGGAATCTCTGGAACTGAAGATTCTCGTCAGCGATGCGCGGGGCAAGCTGTGGCTCGACAAGCGCTATCAGGGTGTAACGAGTCGCTACGCCTATGAGCAGGGCACCCGGGTGAAGCAGGACCCTTTTCTCGCGGTGTATCGCATGATCGCCAACGACATGCTTGAGATCTTTGAGGGCGTCCCGGCCGAGGATCGGGTCACCATTCGACGTGTGGCCGAGATGCGCTTTGCGCGGGACTTCGCGAACGGCGCGTTTGCTGATTATCTCGATGAGGATGAGGCCGGTCAGATCAGCCTGCGTCGATTGCCGGCTGAAGATGACCCCATGTTGACCCGGGTCCGCGGCCTGCGTCAGCGACACTATGTGTTCGTGGATACGCTGCAGGGCCACTACACCGGATTCGCTGAAGACATGTACACGCCCTATCAGGAGTGGCGCAAGGCGAGTTATGAAGAAACCGTTGCCCTGCGTGAGCTGGAGGCCGAATCCCAGCGCGAGATGATCGCAGGCGGCGCCGCTATTCTCGCAGGCATTGTGGCACAGACCTCCAGTAGTCGAACGACTCGAAGCGCCGGTGCCGTCGGTGTCCTGGGTGGCGGCGCATTGTTAAAGAGCGGATTGGAAAAGCGCGCCGAATCCAACATTCATTCGCTGGCGCTGGAAGAATTAGGGCAGTCACTGGATGCAGAGATCACCCCCCGGGTGATCGAGCTCGAGGATCGCACAGTTCGCCTCACCGGGAACGTTGAGGACCAGTACGATCAATGGCGAGAGCTGTTAGCCGACATCTACGCCGCGGAGCTCGCTGCACTGGAGCCTCCGGAAGCGCCAAGTGACGAAGTGTCCCCGCCGCCTGAATCGCAGGACTCGTGACCGACAAGACAGAGCAGCCCCTCTCCGCAACCACCTTCGAACCCGCACCGGCCTCCAACGAGGCGGGTGGCCCGCCCCCCGAAGGTGAGCAGTCGCGTGCCATCTACATCGGGCTGGGTGTCGGCGTCGTCCTGTTGGGTTTTGTGTTTTTTGTGCTGCCTGCGCTGGTATCAACCGACCCGACCGGCACCAACCCCACGGTGGACGCTTCTGCCGACGCAGCCGCGAGCACTGAAGTAGCCGCGAGCACTGCGGGCACGCTACCGAAAGCTGCCACACAAGGCACCGAGGGTCGCAGCCCTTTTGCCGACGCACAGGAGAGCGCGTTACGGCGGGACGCCCAGGAGGTGCTACAGGCACTGCTGTCGTTACAAGAATCACTTGATGAACGGGGCGCCACGCGATGGGGTGAGCCCGCCTATCGCGACGCCTTGGCGCGCGCCGCAGCGGGCGACGCTGCGTATCGGGAGCGAGATTTTGTTGCGGCGACAGCTGAGTATC